>JAKEHD010000579.1 GCA_022615215.1 Blastocatellia bacterium | reverse complement strand
GGATGAAGGATGAATCGATAGCTTCACTCCGGTTTTCATCCTTCATCCTTCCGCCTTCATCCTTCATAACGCCCCTCTCTGCTCCCTTGCACCCTTGCACAGAAAGCATCACGCAATAAGACGCCTCAAGCAAGGTTCATAACTATGACTCAAACAGACTTCGATAAAGTGCGCGATCATTTCCCTGCGCTCAGAGACAAGGTATTCCTCGATGCCGCCTGCGTCAGCCTCGCGCCCCGATGTGCTACGGAAGCGATTCAAAGATTTCTCGACATCGCGCTTCTCTGCCCCGAACGCTCGTCCACGCTGCATCACATAGCTATGGACGAAATGCGCGCCGAAGCCAGGCCCGAGATCGCGCGCCTCATCAATGCCGACGAAGACGAGATAGCCTTGATGGAGAGCACGACTCACGGATTGAGCATCGCCGCTGACTGCCTTCCCCTCGAACGCGGCGACCGTGTGATTCTCTGCGACCTGGAATTTTTGCAGGTGGCCGTCCCCTGGTGTCAGAAACAAAAACAGACCGGAATAGAGATCGACCTCGTTCCGCATCGCAATGGCCGTGTGCTCATCGAAGACATAGCCGAACGCATCACTTCAAGGACAAGGGCCGTAGCCATCAGTTCCGTACAATGGAGCAACGGTTTTCGCTGTGATCTGAAATCGCTCAGCGCCCTTTGCCGAGACCGGCAGGTGTGGCTCGTCGTTGACGGGATTCAACAACTCGGCGCAATGCCGATGGATGTAAAGGAGACTTCGGTAGACCTGCTCGCCTGCGGAGGGCACAAATGGCTCAACTCGCCTTTCGGCGCGGGATTCCTCTACATTCGCCGCGAACGTCAGCAGGAGTTGAGACCGTCGCTTGCCGGTTATCTGAGCCTCGAAACCCCTGACGGAGGATGGGGCGATTATTTTCAGACACCATCGATTACGCCCGTGCGCGATTATCGTTTCGTAGACGAAGCGCGCCGCTACGAGACGGGCGGCACGGCCAATTACCCCGGAGCCATAGGGCTTGCGGCTTCGTTGAAGCTGATAAATGAAATAGGGACAGCGCGCATCGCCGAGCGCATTTATCAATTGACCGACCGCCTGATTGCGGGGCTTCGAACGATCGGGGTCGAAGTGGTCACGCCGATTGCGCGTGAGCATCGTTCAGGCATAATCACTTTCAGCGTCGGCGAAGCGAAAGCGAACATCGCCCTTATGGAGCGATTGCTCGATAGAAACGTGCTGGTCTCGGTACGTTACACTTCGCAGGTCGGAGGCGTTCGCGCGTCGTGCCACTTCTACAACAACTTTGAGGACATAGATCGCCTGCTCGAATTGACCGAAGATTTTATGGGCAGTCATTAGAGAGATGAAAGCCTTGCCGAGGCCTTATGTTTCTGCTCAAGGAACCCTCTGAAAAAACTATCCGGGACTTCCTCGCTTCACAAAGTGACCGGCCATTTTCCTACTCCGAGGTCGGCGCTACTTCGGGTAAGCCGCCCGCCGGTTACACTATCGATCACAACCGCGTGCAGCTAGGAGAAGGCGCTGAATCGTTCGCCCGCGCGGTGGAAGCCCTCAGAAACTGGAAGATGTTTCAAATCGATTGGGTCAGGCTGTTATGGCCCTATACTCCCATCGAGACAGGAGAGACGGTGGGGGTTTTAATTCGTCATTACTCTTTATGGTCGCTGAATGCCTGCCGAATCGTCTATACGATAGACGAAGCCGGTCCCGTGCATCGGTACGGGTTCGCTTATGGGACGCTGCCCGAACACGGAGAGCGCGGCGAAGAGCGGTTCACTGTGGAGTGGAACCGCCGGGACGATTCGGTCTGGTACGACCTGCTGGCCTTCTCGCGGCCGAATCTTTTTCTTGCGAAGGCGGGGCGGCCGCTCGTTCGCAGGCTTCAGAAACGATTCGCCCGCGACTCGAAAAAAGCGATGGTCGAAGCTGTGCGAGGGGAAAGGTGAAACAGGCTGGGACGTGATTAATCGTGAATTTCCGGGAGACATCTGCAAACATGATTGTAAGAGTGAACGCGCTATTTGGCGGATCCGCAGATCCCTTTCGCTTGACACAACTATTGTCAACTATTATTCTTTGTCCTGAAAGTACGATGTAGATATTTGAAGTTGAAGATGTAACAGAGAAAGCGAAATTCGAACTTCGCAATCGGCGTTCAAACGAGTGACGATTGAAAGGAAGTTGAAGATGTAATCGAGAGGCCAGGAAAGGACATTTTTATGGACAGCAAGGATTTAACACAAAATCTACCTGAAACTGAAACAACCAAACCGACCATTGAAACTGTACTGGAACGGGTCAATGCAGGGTTTGCAGCTCTCAGTTTGCGAATGGATGGTATTGAAAGCGATATAGCTGAAGCGCGAAACGACATAGCTGAACTCAGAAAAGAGATGCAAGACGGATTTCGCAGAGTAGAGCGTAAAATACAACTGCTCAACAATGATTTTCTCGACAGGCGCGCCGACTATGAGGATATATTGCGCCGGGTCGAGTCTCTCGAAAACGATAGAAAAGCTTCTTAACCGATAAGCAGCCGCGTCCGCCGGCTGCTCTTATTCCAACTCCACTATTTCCTGATAAGCGGGAACGACCGCATTCCAGCCGAGTTCTTTTTCGATCTTATCGCGCAGGGCCGCAGCCGATTCAGGCTCGCCGTGAACGACGAACGTAGTGCGCGGTGGGCGCTTGAATCCTTTGAGCCATCTGAGTATCTCGCCCGAATCGGCATGCGCAGAGAGGCTGCCGACGGTCTCGATGCGCGCCCTGACCGAAACCATTTGTCCGTGAATCTTTATTTCCGTCTCTCCGTCCTGCAACCTCCTGCCGCGAGTGCCCGCCGCCTGATAACCGACAAGAACAACCGCACTCGCAGGGTCGGGCAGATAATGCGCCATGTGATGAAGCACTCGCCCGCCCGTAGCCATGCCCGATGCCGAAATGATTACCGCGCTGCCGCTCTGCGAACTGAGGGCTTTCGACCCCGCGCGCCCCTGCACGAGGCTGAAGTTGCGCGTGGCAAGCGGGTTCCTGTTTATGTTCGCAAGGCGTCGCATGTCGAAATCATGATCGTCTTTATGCTTGGAATAGAGGCGCGTTGCCGAAACTCCCATCGGCGTGTCTACAGCTACAGGCAGCACGGGTATTCGGCCTTCGTCTTCAAGCTCGCGCAGGTAATAGACGAGCAGTTGCGTCCGCCCTATCGCGAAGGCCGGAATGATGACCTTGCCGCCGCGTTCGGCCGTCTCGTTTATTATCTCGGCCAGGCGGTCTTTGGGATCGGTCTCTTCGTGAAGGCGGTTGCCGTAGGTCGATTCGACAAGCAGATAGTCGGCCTCTTCGGCGGGCGTCGGGTCGTTCAATATAGGCTCATCGTAGCGGCCCACATCTCCCGAAAAGATGATCTTGATGGGATCGCTGTCGCGCTCGGTCACGTCGACCGTGACATAGCTCGAACCGAGTATATGGCCCACTGAAATAAACCGCGCGGACAGGAATTTGCTGAGGCGCACCTCTTCATCGTAAGGCACGCCTCGCATCTGCTTGAGCGCCGCGTTCGCATCCTGTTCGGTGTAAAGGGGGAGCGCGGGCTTATGCTTCGAGAAACCTTTCCGGTTGGCATATTCGGCGTCTTCTTCCTGAATCCTCCCGGAGTCGGGCAACATTATTTTGAGCAGATCGGCCGTGGCCGAAGTCGCGTAAACAGGCCCTGTAAAACCGTCGCGGACCAGGCGGGGCAGATACCCCGTGTGGTCTATGTGCGCATGCGTGAGCAGCACCCAGCCTATCGATGCCGGATTTATGGGCAAGGCGTCCCAATTGCGAAGCCTGAGTTCTTTGATTCCTTGAAAGAGGCCGCAATCGATCATCGCCCGGCTGCCGCCTGTTTCGAGCACGAATTTCGAGCCGGTCACGGTCCCTGCCGCGCCGAGAAATCGGAGTGTCGCCATAGCGCACTCACACTATCAGATAGCGGAAAGAATGAGCAAGAGCTACTTGCAACCCGCCCTCCGGCAAATACGAAGCTCGAATGAACGCGCCGCCTGATATTCGGCAGAGGCAAATGCAGAATCGTAATCCGACCCGTCCGAGACCGCCTTCTTCGACTCGGCAAGCACGCGATCTGAAGCGATGTAATAGTTGCCCGATCACAAACCCGCGATGCGCGCATGTGGGAACGGGCTTTCCCACATCTGGTCAATCACAGGTCAGGGCCAACCCCCACTACCGGCTTAAAACGAGCTATTTAAATACTTAATCGACGGCTGCGCGGCGGCACGGAAGTTGATTGTAATATAAAGATGAAGTAGATTACCTGTGCCGGCGACCGGATGGATGCGAGTCGAAATGAAAAGCACACGGGTCTCCGGCGAGGCGAAGGGCAGGCTTTAGATTTGATTTGCGCCAGTGACAGAGGTGCGCATCGAGCGATAGTATGGAATAATTCGGCAGATCGCCTGTCAGCGAAATTTGATGAAACGATGGCTTCTGAGATGTCGTATTGGCCTTTGATTAACGGAAGACGACATTTCAAGTGAAGTTCGGAAGGACCGGCCATTCCGACGTTGGATCGAAATGACCGGGCGAATGTCTCAATAAAGTTTCGAGAGGAAATTTATGATTTCAGTTTTAAAAAGATTCTACAACACAGGCCGCCTGATAACGACGGTCTCTCTGCTGACACTGTTCAGCGCATCGCTGCCCCTTTCGGCCTTCGCACAAGAAGGAGAGCGCGCACCATCGCGCCGCAGCGACCCGCAATCCGAGCAGCAGGCCAAACCGCCTGAGACTCCTCCGGCTGAAAAGACCGCCGCGCCCGATTATCAAGAGCAAAAAGAAGGGATCGTCACTCTGGCCTCTCTCGCTCCTGAGTCGCAAGACCCATCATCGAGCGGTCAGACAGGTCAGAACCCGATCACGCAACCGCTACAGCTTTCGCCCGAAGTCACGCGCCAGCGCGTTGGCATAACCGAAGGCAAGCAACGTCTGATCACGCTTCAGGACGCCATCACCCTTGCGCTTCAAAACAATCTCGACATAGAGCAACTCCGCCAGGGCGTGCAGATCGCCAATCACAACCTCTTTGCTTCGCAAGGTGTGTACGACATATTTTCAGGCGCGACCGTCAATTATCGCAGTCAGACCTTCCCGGTCACTTCCATATTCCAGGGAGGCGATGCGAACGCGTCTTTGAATCAAAAGGTCTTCACCTATAACTTCACCACTCAACAGGAAGTTGAAAGGACGGGCGGCCTGTGGCAGGTCGACTTCAATAACACGCGAATCACCACCTCTTCGACGGCATCAACCCTGCCCACCCAGTTCAACCCAACGCTTACGTTCTCATTCACGCAGCCGTTGATGCGCAACTTCTCGATAGATCAGAACCGCCGCCAGATTCAGATAGCCAAGCGGTCTCTCGACCTCTCGGACAGCCAGTTCCGCCAGCAGGTCATAGATATAATCAACTCGGTGCAGCGCGCCTACTGGGATCTTGTCTTCGCCATCCGCAACGAGAAGATAGCCCGCGAAACCGTAGAATTGACTCGCACGCAACTCTCGAACAATCAGAAGATGGTCGAGGCCGGAACGCTCGCGCCCATAGAGCTTCGCTCGACCGAGGCCGCGCTCGAATCCCGCAAGGGAGATGTGATCCTCGCTTTGCAAGGCATCACGACCGCCGAGAATGTTTTGAAGGGACTGCTTATCAAAGAGGCGAGCGACGACCTGTGGGATTCGGAAATAACGCCGACTCAAGACCCTCAGTACGGTCTCCCCACGCTCGAACTCAAAGAAGCATCCATGGTCGCGCTCCAGAACCGGCCCGAACTCGAACAGATGAGGCTTCAGATAGAGCAGAAGCAGATAGACATCAAATTCTTCGAGAACCAGACCAAGCCTCAAGTAGACTTCATAGGTTTCTACACCAACACGGGCGTGGCCGGCACCCCCTCGACTCTCTTGACCGGAGGCGGAGGAGTTGACCAGTTTACAGTAGACCTTGTGAACAGTCTCAACCAGGCCCGCGGCGCGCTCGGCCTCAATCCTTTTGCGCTGCCAGAGCCTACGCCGCCGCGCGAACTCGGAGCGAACGTGCCGGATAGGTTCACTGGCGGCTACTTCCAGTCGTTGAAGAACCTCTTCAGCCAGGACTTTCGCACTTACCAGTTCGGTGTAAATATAAGCCTTCCCTGGCGCAACCGAACCGCCCAGGGCAATCTGGGCCGGACCCTTGCCGAATCGAGACAACTCGACGCCCGCCAGCGACAACTCGTGCAATCGATTCAGATCGACGTGCGCAACGCCCTGCAAGCGGTCGAAGCCACGCGGCAACGATTCGAAGCCGCGAGAGCGAACGCAATTGCAGCCAAAGCCCAGCTCACAGGAGCAGAGGAAATGTTCCGCGCCGGTCTGGGTTCGAACTTCCTCGTGCTTGAGCGCCAGAACGATCTGGCCATAGCTCAGGGGAACGAAGTGCGCGCGCTAACGGATTACAACAAGGCGCTGGCAGACCTTCAGAGAGTGACCGGGATGACGCTGACAGGCAATAACATCAAGGTGACGGCTCTATCGAACGACGGCAAGTGAGCCGTTCTCGAAAGGAACAGGAGTCTGAGAAGGGTGGCCCTCGCGGGGCCACCCTTTCTGTTTCAGAGAATTGTTTCTTCTAATGAATCCGGCTTGTGGGTATGAGGCAGCACATGGGGGTAAGCTGGGCGAAAGATGTGATATTAGCCCACAAGGCTGACGATCTGCTCGGCATCTGAGGGCGGCATATCAACGAAATCTATGCCGAACCCGACTTTGAATTGATGATAGCGCACTATACCGCCTGTGCAGACCTGATGGCCGTTCGGCAGATCGAAGCGCAGAGTCACTCTGGTCCCGGTGACGGCAGGCACGAAACTCTCCAGGAAAGCCCCGTGCGACTTGAGGTCCAGGATACGACAATCGCGCCCGTAGCCGTTCACCTCACACCGGGCGCGCAAAAGATTCTGAGAGTCCGTATTAATGTCAACGGATTTGCACATCCCTACAGCGCTCATAATTTTGATTCTCCTTACCGCTATTATCGTCATCCATCTGTATTGATTAGCAAGCCCTAAAGCATACACGACCCTCCGGCACATTACAAGAAAAAAGACGGAACCGCGCCAGAACTTCACGGAAATGTCACATTTACAGGGGATAGGGCTTACGCCGTGCTCGCCTGTGATAGTATATTCTCGCTTGAGTGAACGCTATGACTCGAATACACATAGGCGCGCAAGGGTGGAATTACAAAGACTGGATCGGTCCATTTTATCCGCGCGGGACTCCCGATAAGGATATGCTCAGGCAATACGCAAGGGTCTTCGATACGGTCGAGATAGACTCGACCTTTTACGCCATACCCTCTGAACATTCCGTGCGATTATGGATCGACCGCACCCCGGAGGAGTTCACTTTTTCCGTCAAGCTCCCTTCCGAGATCACTCACAAAAACAGGTTGCGCGATAGCGCCCATCACCTCGCCAGTTTTTTAGAGCGAATGCGTTTGATGGGCGAAAAACTCGGATGCGTTCTGATTCAATTGCCGCCCGACTTCTCTCCCGCAGAGCGCAGGTCGCTCGACAGCTTTTTGCAACTCTTGCCCTCGGATATAAGGTTCGCCGTGGAGTTTCGAGACCCGGCATGGATCGACGAAGTGACTCTATCGGAATTGAAAAAATACAACGTGGCCCTCACTCTGGCCGACAGCAAATGGATAGATAGATCGCTCAGCCTTGAGACCATCGAAAATCCTACTGCCCCGTTCGCCTACGTGAGGTGGCTAGGGCCGCGCGAGTTGACCGATTTCAGCCGCGTGCAGATAGATCGCTCTCAGGAATTCAAGCAATGGGCCGATGCGTTTCAGAGATTGACGACGAAGGTCTCTACGATCTTCGGATACTTCAACAATCACTATCAGGGCCATTCGCCTGCAAGCTGCAATGAGTTCAAAACACTTATAGGATTGCCCGCCGTAGACCCCGATGCGCTCGTCGTTCAGCCGTCTCTCTTCTCTTGATCCTGACACCTGCAAAGCAGCGAGCGACAAACTCTTATTTGTAAAACCTGATATTATCGAGTTCGAGCCAGCCCATTTCGCCCGGCTCGCGCGCAATCTCGAAAGTCAGCATCAACAGGTCGGTAGCGGTCCATATGGGTCCGGTCTCGCCTGCCGACCGTTCGAGCGATGAGAATTCGACCTTCACGGTCTTCCACTTCCCTTTCGCTTCAAAACGCGCCCGGTAAAAAGTAGAACCGCGCGCGCCAAACGTCGGGACGATCAAACTATAACTCCCTTCACCGCGCGCGTCGAAACGCACCCCGCGAAAACCGCTTGCATCTACAGGCTCGACCGCGCCGAGGCTGAGCGGCACGCTGACCCGAACGAAGGGGCGTTCTTTTTCGGCCATGTAAGCCATGACCGATAGCGCGTGGTTTCGCCCGCCTCGCAAAGTCCGCCCAAAGACCATACGCGAATGATCGTGCCCGCTGTCTGTGCCGTTCACCCAGAGCGTTCCTATGCGGCTCCGTCCATCAGCCCTCTCAAAGTCGTCTATCTTCTGAGCGGCCCTGATCGCAGGAATCGGTGACGGTTCGGACGAGGCAATCTCTCCGGCAAGCCGGTCACGGTCTATCTCACGCCCTCCGAGAAAGACTCGCCGGATTCGCTCTATGTCGCTCATCTTTCGATGCGGTTCTCCCTCGATCAACACGACATCAGCGAGCTTGCCCGGCGCTATGGTGCCGCGCTCGTCGTCAACTCGAAGCGCCTTCGCGCTGTTGCCGGTCGCCGCCGTGATAGCTTCAAGCGGCGAAAGCCCGCCCTCGACCAGCAACTGCAACTCCCGCAAAGTGGCCCAGCCGTGATGAGTGCCCGTCACACCGGCATCGGTTCCGACGCCGAACTTTATATCCCCTTCTCGCAATGCGGAAGTGTTGAGCATGAGATTTTCCCAACGCCGCTCGCGCGGAGATTCTTCCCCGTCCGAATCCGTTCTTTCAGGCAGTTCGCCCATCGGTCGGGCCTCCGGCGTCTCATCGTCGGTAGAGGGAGCAGTGAGCGGCGGCCTGATCGCTTCTCTCACAAACGGTTCGAGCACGGCGGCAAGAATCGGAGACAGAATGTTGCGCTCGCGAATCTCATAAACCGCGAGCGTCGGCGCGTAGGTCGTGCCTTTCGATTTCATCAACTGAATAAGCTCTTCATCCGCCGCCGCGTTTCCAATACCATGCGCGATGACGTCGACCCCCGCGCGCGCGGCGATCTTCGCGCCCTCAAGCGTTACCGTGTGAGTGAGCACTTCGACACCGTTTCGATGCGCTTCATCTACGATGGCCGAAAGCGTCTCCAGGGTCATGCTCGTCATATCAGGCGACACGCCATAACGCCAGCCGTCGGTAAATACCTTTATCGCATCGGGGCGATAAGAGAGCACTCGCCGGACGGCGGCACGCGCCTCGCGCGGAGTCAGTACCTCAAGCGTAAACAGATCGGCTCGCCCGCCTTCCGCGCCATGTCCTCCCGGCGTGGTCATTCGCGCCGCGAGGCTTATGCGCGGTCCTTCTATGATGCGCTTTTCGAGCAAGCGGCGCATGGGTTCGAAGGTTTCAGGATAGGTGCCGAAGTCGACCACAGAGGTCACTCCGCAATAAAGATATGCTTTCAAGTTTTTCGGCCAATCGCCCGCAACTCCCCTGGCCGTCGCGTAAGGAAGGTGCGTATGCAAATCAAAAAGGCCGGGTATCAATGTGTGGCCTTCCGCTCGGACGACGCGAGCGCCTGATGGAATTTGGACCTCCCGCCCGACAGCGATGATGCGCTCGCCTCCGATCAATACCGTGGCCGGAAAAGGCTCGGCCCCTGTGCCATCGACGACCGTCGCCCCCGTGATGGCGAGGATCGGCTCCCCTTGCTGTTGCGAATAAACGGGAATACGCGCCGAGATCAATAATATCGCAGCGAGAAGTATCGGGCGTTTCATGTCATCCCCTCCTGAGTTGGCTCTTCATTCTCATTCGACTGCTGACAGAAGATTATTGATAGCCTCGCAACAGCCGGGCGGTCAAGCTCGGTTACTCAAAATCAGACACATCCCGCATGCAGATGATCCGCCATCGGTTTTCCGGGCTTGCCCTCGATAAGTTGCCTGAGCCATCTTGCGCGGCTATACTTTCCGGTCTTCACGCATAATGGCGAAAGGAAAATATGAACGTCACACACCTTTACTGCTCCTCCTGCGGGAAAGAGCACGAGCCACATCGTCTTTACAACTTATGCGAATGCGGCAAGCCCTTGATGGTCGCTTACGACCTCAAGCGGGCGGGCGCGACTTTGACACGCGAATCGCTCGCCGGGCGCGAACCTACTCTATGGCGTTACAGAGAGGTGCTGCCCATCACAGATGACGATAATAGATTATCGCTCGGCGAAGGGATGACCCCGCTCGTCGAGGCAAAGCGACTCGGCGAGCAGCTTGGAATCGAGAATCTCTATATCAAAGATGAATCGCTCAACCCGACAGGCTCATTCAAAGCGCGGGGGATGGCGGTCGCTGTTTCGATGGCAAAAGAGCTTGGAGCGCGGAGGCTCGCCGTCCCCTCGGCCGGAAACGCTGCGGGCGCGCTGGCGGCCTACGCGGCGAGAGCAGGGATGGAAGCCTTTATCTTCATGCCGAAAGACTCTCCGCAGGCCAACATAATAGAATGCCGGCAGACGGGAGCGAATGTGACTTTGATCGACGGTCTCATAACCGACTGCGGCCGAATAGTGGCCGAACGCAAAGACGGCGAAGGCTGGTTCGATGTTTCCACTCTCAAGGAGCCTTACCGCGTCGAGGGCAAAAAGACCATGGGATACGAGCTTGCCGAACGATTCGACTGGGAGTTGCCGGACGCAATACTCTATCCGACGGGCGGCGGCACAGGGCTGATCGGCATGTGGAAAGCATTCGACGAGATGGAGCGAATGGGATGGATAGACAGCAGGCGACCTCGAATGATCACGGTTCAGGCCGAAGGCTGCGCCCCCATAGTGCGCGCCTTTGCCGCAGGCGAGTCCGAGGGCGCAGAGATCACAAACGCGCACACCATCGCAGCGGGGCTGAGAGTCCCGCGAGCGATAGGCGATTTTCTAATGCTCGACATACTTCGCAAAAGCGGCGGCACGGCCGTAAGTGTCAGCGATGACGAGTTGCTCGCCGCTGTAGGAGAGATAGGCGCGGCCGAAGGCATATTCCCGGCCCCGGAAGGGGCCGCCTGCCTCCCCGCCCTCAAACGATTGATCGAACGCGGCGAAGTGAGGCGCGATGAAAGGGTCGTCCTGTTCAACACAGGCTCCGGCCTGAAGTACCTTGATGCCTTCTGAGGAATGAAAGCAGCGTGTTCGATTTCGAACAAAGCCATCCCACAAGCGGGTGAACGAAGTATGGTCATACTGCTTCATCATCAAGGAATCATTCGGTTTTCGGCCCGCTATGCTCTGCATTTCTCTGGCACGGGATTTGGTTACTATTCGGCGGAGTGGCAGATAAAATCTGCGTGCGGACGAGTGGCAAAATCCCGGTCAAGTTCGCCTCGTGTGAGTGGCGGAGTTCGGGCAGGGAATTTTCGGTCTGCGCCCTTTTGCCGACGCGCTCCCATTTTTCGTTTAGGGAAGAGAGGTTTTCGTGTATCATTCTTTAAGTCGTCATCAGAAAATAATAGCGATTGATACACTCTGGAGTTGAGCTATGATTACGTTGAGAAATATAGAAAAGGCGTTCGAGAGCGGCGTGGGCAAGACCTTCGTCTTGCGCCGCGTAACCATCGATGTGAAACCCGGCGAGTTCGTATCCGTCATGGGACCGTCGGGCGCGGGCAAATCGACACTGCTTCACCTGCTGGGCATGCACGACAGCGCCTGGACCGGCGAGTATCACTTCATGGAGCAGCCCATTCATAAACTCGACAAGAAGAGACGAATGGAATTGCGTAATAAAAACATCGGGTTCGTTTTTCAAAGCTATCATCTGCTCGACAATATGACCGTCTACGAAAATCTCGAAATACCTCTGTCGTATCGAGACATCAAAAAATCGGATCGCGAGAGCATAGTCTGCGACATACTCGATCGCTTTCAGATAGTAGGCAAAAAAGACCTGTTTCCGAATCAGTTGTCCGGCGGTCAGCAACAGCTTGTCGGCGTTGCGAGAGCGGTGATCGCAAATCCAAGAATCATTCTTGCGGACGAGCCTACCGGCAACCTGCATTCGGATCAGGGCAAAGAGATAATGGAATTGTTCAAGAGGTTGAATGAGGCCGGAACGACCATAGTCCAGGTCACTCACTCGGAAATCAACGCAACTTATGGGGACAGGGTCATCAAACTCAGAGATGGATGGATAGTCAATGACTGAACGTCATGAGTGAAGCGTGCCTTTCACTTCCGGCTTCAGGTGTTCGCCTATGGACAGATTGATCCCAAAACCGGAGAAAAAAGGTTGAGCGCCGACCACGGAGTTTCTGATAAGGTGAGATATATAAACAATTAAGTCGCAGTGCCGGAATGGCACGCAACTTCCTTAGTAGAATTCGGAGGAAGATATGGATATACCACGCAAATCCGCAGCCCGCAACCGTCGCATCAAACGCATTCTTTATATCGTGATCGGAGTGATGGCGATTGGAGGCATCACACTTGCAGTTTCACGCCTCAAGCCCGCCGCGCCCACCGTAGACCGCGCAACGGTCTGGGATGACACCGTAAAGCGTGGAGACATGCTCCGCCAGGTGAGAGGACTCGGCACGCTCGTTCCCGAAGAGATCAGATGGATACCCGCCGTCACACAGGGAAGGGTCGAGCGCATAATCGTAAAGCCCGGCGCAGAGGTGACTCCTAATACCGTGCTGCTTGAGTTGAGTAATCCGGAGCTCGAACAATCGCTTCAGGAAGCCGAACAGCAATATAAGGCTGCAAAGGCCAATTACAAAAGTCTGGAGGTCACACTGGAGAAGCGTCTCCTCGATCAACAGGCGACTACAGCCAGCGCAAAGGCCAACTACAGCGAGGCCAAACTGAACGCAGAGGTGAACGATGAGCTGTCCGAAAAAGGACTGATCGCGCCTCTTCAGCACAAGGTCTCCAAAGTGAGAGCCGAGGATTTGAAAACTCGCTATGAGATCGAGCAGAAACGCCTTGAAATAACCGCTGACGAGGCAAAGGCGCAACTTGCGGCGCAGCAAGCCACTCTCGAACAGAGCCGCACTCTATACGAGTTGAGGCGCAGCCAGATGGAGGCATTGAATGTTCGTCCGGGAATGACGGGCGTGCTTCAACAGGTGGAAGTACAGGAAGGCCAGCAAGTGACTCCGGGTCTCAACCTTGCGCGGGTGGCAAATCCTCAGCAACTCAAGGCCGAATTGAGAATAGCCGAAACACAGGCCAAGGACGTACAGATAGGTCAGAAGGCTTCCATTGACACGCGCAACGGCATCATTCCGGGTCGGGTGATACGTAAAGACCCCGGCGCTGTAAACGGCACTGTAACAGTCGACGTATCGCTCGAAGGCGACTTGCCCAAAGGGGCCGTCCCTTCTCTGAACGTCGACGGCACGATAGAACTTGAGCGGCTTGTGGACATACTTTACGTAGGCCGCCCCGTACAGGGTCAGGAAAACGCGAAAATAATGCTCTTCAAATTCGAAGAGGACGGGCAACACGCCTCTAAGGTAACGATACAGTTGGGCCGCAGCTCCGTCAGCGTCATCGAAGTTGTGGAGGGTCTTAAAGAGGGGGACCGGGTCATACTGTCTGATATGTCGGCCTGGGACAACGTAAATCGCATTCGTCTGAACTGAAGCTCTTAATTCAAGGAGGAAACCAAATTTATGTCTACAGCAGATCAACCGCTAATTCGCCTCGATGGTGTCACGAAGGTCTTCTACACGGACGAGGTCGAAACTCACGCTCTTTCGGGCATACACATGGAGATAAAGAAGGGCGAGTACGTCTCCATAGCAGGCCCCTCCGGGTGCGGCAAATCGACGCTGCTCTCCATACTCGGTTTGCTCGATTCGCCTTCCGACGGTAATTACTGGCTCGATGGCAAACCTGTGGCCGATCTCAGGCTCTCTGAGAGGGCACGCATACGAAACCGCGAGGTCGGATTCATCTTTCAGAGCTTCAACCTGATCGGCGACCTCAGCGTTTATGAAAACGTAGAGCTTCCGCTCACCTATCGCGGAATGAAATCGGCAGAGCGCAAGAAACGGGTTCACGAAGCGCTCGAAAAAGTCGGCATGGCCCATCGCGCGAAACACCTTCCGAGCCAGTTGTCGGGCGGTCAGCAACAGAGAGTCGCCGTCGCCCGCGCCGTCGCCGGAGAGCCTCTGATACTGCTCGCGGACGAGCCTACCGGAAACCTCGACTCCACGAACGGCGAAGCGGTTATGGACCTGATGCGCGACCTGCACGCGCAAGGGGCGACCATCTGCATGGTTACGCACGACCCGCGATACGCGCGCCACGCAGACAGGCAAATCCATCTCTTCGACGGCCGCGTCGTCGAGGAAGAAGATATGCCCAAAGCCGAAGAAGAGTTGAAGGAGAGCGGATTCGAGATGGGTTGAGCGAATCCGATCGGTCCTTCGTCCGTTTAGTCCGTGGTCCGTAGTCCGTTGTGCTTTATACGGATGCCTGGCTTGAAAGCAACGGCTGACAAAGGACGATGGACGGGTTGAGAAGTTATCTATGGGCAGCCTGATCGGATCGGGCTGCCCATAATTTTTCAAAGGTAAGTGTTCAGACAAGCAAAAACCCTCACCACGGAGACACGGAGACACGGAGGGAATAAGAGAGGTTCTCTGTGCCTCCGTGCCTCTGTGGTGAAAAATCCCATCCCTTTCTGAACAGCTACCTTCAAAGGACTGATGGTTATATCACCGATCGGTCAGTGATTCATGGTCCGTGACCCGTCGTTCTTTTATCATGGCTTCTGGAAGAAGGGCAACGGACCACCGACCACGGACGATTCTGGTTTTAACCTCGAATCAAGGGTAAGATAAGGCAGTCATTTTTGGATAGTGGAGATGAAGACTCAGGACTCGAATAACTCAAGAATATTGATCGCCGACGATCAACGCGATGTGCTCGAAGCGCTTCGCTTGCTTTTAAAAGGAGAGGGCTATCAGATAGAATCGGCGGCGACGCCTGCGGCCATCTTGCAAGCCATCGAAGACAGGGATTTCGATGTGCTCCTCATTGACCTGAACTATGCGCGCGATACCACCTCCGGTCAGGAGGGTCTCGACCTGCTGACCCGCTTGCAGAAAATGGACTCCACACTGCCCGTTGTCGTGATGACCGCCTGGGGCAGCGTCGACCTCGCCGTCGAAGCCATGCGGCGCGGAGCGCGTGACTTCGTTCAAAAGCCCTGGGAGAACGAACGACTCCTGACCATATTGAGCACACAGGTGGAACTGGGCCAGGCGCTCAGAAAAGGGCAACGCCTGGAAGCGGAAAATCTTCTGCTGCGCGACGAAGGCCGCCCGCTTCTGATAGCCGAATCCCCTGCCATGCAACCCGTTCTGCAAATGATCTCGCGCGTAGGCCCTTCGGAGGCCAACGTGCTCATCACGGGCGAAAACGGCACGGGCAAGGGAGTGGTCGCTCAGACCCTTCACGCAATCTCAGACCGCGCAGCGAAGCCTATGGTCACGATCAATGTGGGCGGGCTGTCGGAAGGCGTCTTTGAAAGCGAACTCTTCGGCCACGTCAAAGGGGCATTCACCGATGCGAAGGCGGATCGCGTGGGCCGCTTCGAGCTTGCAGAAGGCGGCACGCTCTTTTTGGATGAGATAGCGAACCTCCCCGTCAATCAACAGCCGAAACTTTTGCGCGTGCTCGAAACAGGAGAGTTCGAGCGCGTGGGGTCTTCGAAGGCCCGACGGTCCAACGTCCGAGTGCTGTCGGCTACGAACGCAGACATACACGAAGAAGTGAGCGCAGGCCGGTTTCGCCAGGACTTGCTCTTTCGCCTGAACACGGTAGAGATTCGCCTGCCTCCTCTGCGCAATCGCCCCGAAGACATAGCGGTGCTGGCGCAGCATTTCCTTCGCCAACACGAACGCCGTTATCGCAAGAGCCTGGATGGTTTTTCACAATCGGCGCTCAATCTGCTGATGAAGCACCCGTGGCCGGGAAATGTTCGGGAGCTCGATCACGCCGTAGAGAGGTCGATCCTCATGTCGCAGGGGAAATTCATAGAGGCTTCCGACCTGGGCCTGCAACCGGGCACGGACTCTTCGCGCAAATTGGAGGAGATGAGCCTGGAGGAAGTGGAGAGCTTTTTGATACAGAAGACGCTCTCGCAGTGCGAAGGAAACGTGAGCCGCGCGGCAGAAAAACTCGGCCTGAGCCGCAGCGCTCTCTACCGCCGCCTCCAACGATATGGATTATGAGCAGCTTCAGATTGCGGATTTTCGATTCCGAATCGAGAAGGAAACCTTTGAGGGCTACCCCTCCGGGTCGAAAGCCCCGGCACGAACGCCAGGTATGGCTCATGACCTTGATGGGCGGTTTGCCGGGCGTTATCACGGCGATGGTCTTTCTGTGGTCAGGGCCTTACACAGATAAAGTGAAATGGACCCTCAGCGTTCTCATAGTAGGCTTCTGGCTCGGGTTCGCTTATGCCGTCCGGGAGCGCGTGGTTTTTCCGCTTCAAACGCTTTCGAATCTGCTGGCGGCGCTCAGAGAGGGTGATTTCTCAATCCGGGCGCGCGGGGCCATACCCGACGACGCGCTCGGCGAAGCGATGCTCGAAGTGAACTCCCTCGGAGAGACGCTCAGGCAGCAGCGCCTCGGCGCTCTCGAAGCCACGGCCCTTCTCTCCACAGTGATGGCCGAAATCAACGTGGCCATCTTCGCCTTCGACAACGATCAAAAACTTCGACTCGTGAACCGCGCAGGCGAGCGATTGCTCGCTCAACCCGCCGAGCGTCTCGTCGGCCGTTCAGCCCTGGACCTCGGCCTTTCGGCTTGTCTGGAAGGAGAGACGACGCGCACGCTTCAGATGGCTTTTCCCGGCAGGGCCGCAAGATGGGAAGTGCGCCGCAGCACCTTCAGAGAGCAGGGCATCCCTCATCAATTGCTCGTGCTGTCGGATTTGAGCCGCGCCCTCAGAGAAGAGGAGCGCCAGGCATGGCAGAGGCTGGTCCGCGTGCTCGGACATGAGCTCAACAACTCTCTTGCGCCGATAAAATCGATAGCCGGAAGCCTTGAAAGCCTCGTCATAAGAGAGCCGCAGCCGGTCGATTGGAGAGAAGATATGCAGAGGGGACTTGGCGTGATAGCTTCGCGGGCCGCCGCCCTGAGCCGTTTTATGGAAGCCTACGCGAGGCTCGCCCGCCTGCCTCAACCTCAGTTTCAAGCTGTAAACCTGAGCGCGCTTGTAAAAAGGGTTGTGAGGCTGGAGACGCGATTGACCGTAAACCTCGACGGAGGCCCGGACCTTACGATCAGCGCCGATGGCGACCAGTTAGAGCAACTCCTCATCAACCTGATACGCAACGCAGTGGATGCTTCTATGGAGACGGGCGGCGGAGTCCGTGTGGGATGGAAAAAAGCATTTCGCAATGTCGAAATAAAGGTAGAAGACGAGGGTCCAGGTCTCTCGAATACATCGAACCTCTTCGTCCCCTTCTTTACGACGAAACCGGGCGGCTCAGGCATAGGGCTTGTGCTCTGTCGCCAGATTGCTGAAGCGCACGGAGGGACGCTCACACTCGAAAACCGGCAAACGGGCATAGGCTGTGAAGCGCGACTGCGGCTTCCGCTTTGAAGCAGGGGGAAGGCAAAAGGCTTATATGCTGCGCGCGGGATGAAATGACAGTTTCGAGTATAGATACCATCGGCTTTATACTCAGCGCGGCATGGATTGAAACTTTTCATCAAGCTCACCGCCAGGCGATTTTATTTGGAGTGC
>JAKEHD010000578.1 GCA_022615215.1 Blastocatellia bacterium | reverse complement strand
GCGTCCGATCCGTCCTGGTGGCAGAACGCTCCGCATATGGTTTCCCATATCACACCCTCGATGCGACGCTCACTCGACATGAAAATGCCACCTGGCCTTGGCGCGAAGCTGAAGCTCACACATGCGCAGGCCGCTGTCGGTGCGCTGCGCCGCGCGGGAGTGCCTATTCTCGCAGGCAGTGATGCTCCGTCCCCCGGCCTCGCCCATGGGTTGAGCATCCACCGCGAGTTGGAGTTGCTCGTCCTCTCCGGCCTCACGCCCTTAGAGGCGCTGGCCTCGGCAACTTCCGAACCTGCGCGTGCCTTCGGCTTCCATGACCGCGGCCGCATCGCGGGAGGCAGGCGCGCCGACCTGCTGCTGGTCAACGGCGATCCAACGGTCGATATCAGAGCGACGCGCGACATCGTCGGCGTGTGGAGACTCGGTGTTCGATACGCGCGCCCTTCCGGCCCCCGTTGAAAGAGCACGCCCTGACGCTCATATGTCAATAAATGAGCTACGAGTCAAAGGGCTGGTCGCTCTCTTCAACCAACCCTTTGCTCTTCACTCATACTGATTCTCCATTCAGTCCCTGTTAAGGCGCTGAACAGCTACAATCGTTATTGTTGATGTTGCTGTCAGAGATCGCGCAGGGGAACGATGTTGGCGGCGACTGCAACGATGCCGACCCTCTCTGCTGATTCATATAGACGAATCCCTGCACTCTCCTCGTCGGCGTGCATTGCGGAAAGCTGCGGCCTCAAAATACGGAGAGAGGCGGAGCCTTCTTTACAGGTTCACACTCAGCTAGAAAGGCTATCAGGTCACTGGGCCGGAGAATGTCTGACGATTCTATATTTATGGATCCAGCTTGCGGCGCAGGTGATTCACTCTCGCCAAGTGATTGACAACTGGATGGCTAGATGCAAGCGGGACGCGCCCGCTTTCAGGATAGTTTGTCCCACAAGCGCGTCATAAGGCTATTGCCGCGAAGCGTTGCGGCGTGGTGAGCCGGGGAATTTCCAGAGCCATTCAAGTGTTCAGCGATCCAAGCCCCATCCGCTGTAGGAGCGATGCGAATCGCGGGTCGGAACGCAGGCTGTCATAAGCGGGGTCTACGTTCAGATAGATCAGCGTAGACTGCCGCTTCTCGAACATCTTTTCCAGCAACTCGAAAGCCAGGTTCTTCTCTCCCACCTTTATGTATGTCATCGCAAGGTCATAATAGAGAGCTTGATTTTCATGCAGGGACGCCTTCATCAATTCGATCTTCTTTCGCCGGTAGCCCTCCATTCCCGCCGCTTCATAAGCCCGCTTGAGCGCGTCTATAATTTCGGGCGGGTCTCCGCCGAGCGTCAAGGATTTCTCATATTCGGCCATCGCTTCTCCATGCATTCCCTTCTGTTCGTAAGCCTCTCCCATCTGCGCGTGGACCAGGAAATGATTCGGGTTCAACTCGATCGCTTCGCGGTATTTTTCCAGCGCCTCGTCGTAGCGGCGCGAATACCGGAGAATGTCTCCCTCGATCACGGCCAGCACGATCGATAGAGGGTCGAGTTCGCGCGCTCTTTTTATCTCGCGCATAGCTTCTTCGAAGCGCCCCAGCACCGTCAAACAGGTCGCATAGCGGGCGTGGGCGGTTGAGTGATGGGGATTCAGTTCGAGAGCTTTCCTGTATGCTTTCTCCGCTCCGGCGAAGTCCCATTCATAATTGAATTTGATAGAGCCGAGCGATGCGTGCGCTTCGGGCAGCCCGTCGTCAAGGCTGAGAGCTTTGACGGCGGACGCCCGCGCGTTATCGAAAGCGGTGTCGGTCGGAACGAGACCGTAGTAACCGAGCATGGTATGACCGTCGGCCAGGCTCGCATAAGCGAGCGCGTAGCCGGAATCTTTTTCCACCGCCTCCTCGAAGGACTCGACCGCCTTCTTGAATCCGTGAGGCGTTCTGAGGGTCAGGAAGTAGCGGCCCTTGAGGTATGCCCGATAAGCGCCGGGGCTTGCAGTATCATTCTTCGCAAGTAACTCTTTCTCTCGGCCCGTCAGTTCGACGGCTAGCAACTCGGCCACGCGCCCTGAGATCAAATCCTGCACGGCGAAGAGATTCGTGAACTCCTCATCGAAGGTGTCCGCCCAGAGCGACGCGCCATCGCGCACTCTGAGAAGTTGCACTGTGACTCTTACACGGTCGCCTGATTTCTGAATCTTTCCATCGAGCACATTGGCAGCAGCAAGCTCACGCCCCGCATCAATCGGGTCGAAGGCCGCGCCATCGTATTTGAGAACGGCGCTCGTCGGGCGCACGATTATCTGTTTCAGGTTGCCGAGTTTTGTCACGAGAGCGTCGGTTATGCCGAGTCCCAAATACTCTTCCCCCTCCGCCCCCAACATCCTGAAGGGAAGCACTGCGATGGTCTTATCCTGCTCGGCGGGTTGAGCCTCATTCGATTGCTTTGATATGAAAAGTAGAGCGACCGCGCCGAGTAAGACGACGATGATTGAAGCGACCAGGATACTGCTGCGGCTGAATTGCTGGAGAATGTATTCAAACGCATGCACATTTGTAAAATTACCTCGCCGGGTCTGTTCTGCTCTACTCTCTGACAGGCTTTCGGGGTGATTTTCATCTATGCAGGCTTCGGTCTCCGGGAATTCTTCACCTGTCGAAGAGGCATTATGGCCGTTGATTTCGCTGACGCCGGCAACGAAGCAATAGCCGCGCCTGGGCACTGTGACTATGTAACGATGATCGTTAGGGGTTTCGCCAAGAACCTTTCGCAAGGCGGAAATGTTCACAGTGAGATTTATCTCTTCGACGAAGCAGTCGGGCCAGACCCTTTTTATCAGTTCATCCTTATCGAGCACGCGGCCGCGATTTTCCACAAGCGCGAGCAACGTATCGAAAGTCTTCGCGGGAAGATGGAGAGGCTCGCCATCGCGCAGCAGAAGGCGCTTCGAGGCGTCCAGGCAGAAAGGGCCGAACCTGTATAAAACCTCATTTCGCTCAATCATAATAGCCTCCAATAAAAACCAAGCATTTCCAAGCTCCGATCAAGGACTTTTAGCAATTTTGCCGGTAGCATACGCTTGCAGGCAAGTTCCAAAGAAAGGAGTGATGATATGAGAGTCAAATCCAATGTCAAGGCTGGCGGCAGCCCTGGTATTGATCCGAATGGCTAGAGAACCGGACGACCGTTTATTGCGAGCCTCTTGCAATGAGAGCTTCGCATCACTTAAATCTTCAAGAAAGGAAGATGATCCTATGAGAGTCAAATCCAATGTCAAGGCTGGAGGCGGTCCTGGGGTTGATCCGAGTGGCTAGAGGACGGAGTGATATGTAGAAGCTCCTGTATGCTACTAAAAACCCTTTGCCGCAGAAACCGGCATCACTGAAATCCTCAAGAAAGGAGGACGATTCGATGAAAGTCAAATCCAATCTCAAAGCCGGATACCGCCCTCAAATCGATCCGGCGGGCTAAATCGAACCTTATGAGATTGGCACACTGCATTGGGTCAGCCCCGTCAGGGGCGATTGATCTGAGCACAAGCATCTTCAGTGCTGGGAACTCAGGCCATTTGCCAACCGAGTCCCGTAGGGACGACTGAACCCGCGCCCGCAAGGCTACTTTTCAGCCGTCCCTACGGGACTGACGATTCTGTTGGATTAACCTCCCAGCACGCCGAGTGCTGGGCTATTGTCACAAAGTCCCTACGGGACGAAGAGACTACTGTACAAATCTTTTGCGGTCTGATTTAGAGAACGGAGCGAAATATAAACCGCCCGTTTACTGCGAGGCTTTTGCGACATAAGCCCGCGTCACGCATGAATCTTCGAGAAAGGAGGGTGATCCTGTGAAAGTCAAATCCAATCTCAAAGCCGGAAGGGGCCCTGGGTTTGATCCAGACGGCTAAATCAAGCGATGGGCGATTAGCGCGAAGTGGCACAGGCTTCGGCCTGTGTGAATCCGTTCGGCCACAAAACGCGAGCCTGTGCCACGTCACGCCGTCAGTGCATCCATCTCTTGCATCACTCGAATCTTCTTCGTCCGTCGTCGGTTGCCCTTTATTCGGGAGTCCTGCTTGAAACCAACTTTCTTCGACCTCGAAAAACACAGATTTCACGGATAGAGGAGAAGCCGAGAGCGTTTACATCGCTTCTGTTATATTGCGCGCGCAGTGTGGTTGTAATCTTCCACTCCTGAATTCAATGAGTTTATGCGGTCGGCACCGGCGATGAAGAATGGCTCACAGAGGTCGAGCGCCGAATCGAACGTGGGCACTGTGATCGTTGGCATCAGAGCGAATGGGGTGTAAACTGATCTCCATTATGGATGCTTCCAATCAAGGGCGCGCGCGGTTCGGGTTGTTCGAGCTCGACCTTGAGAGCGGCGAATTGAGAAAGAACGGTCGGCCTGTCAGGTTGCAGGCCCAACCGGCCAGGGTGCTGGCCTTGTTAGTGAGTTGCGCGGGCAAGTCCGTCACGCGCCAGGAACTTCAACAGCATGTCTGGGGAGAGAATTTCGTCGAATTCGATCAGGGACTCAATTATTGTATCAGCCAGATTCGCGCCGCGCTCGGCGATAAATCCGATTCGCCGGTTTTCATCGAGACCATTCCGCGTCAGGGTTATCGTTTCATCGCCCCGGTAGAGCATCTCAAGGCTCCCAGAGAAAGCCACGACGAGCAACGACACATCGCCGCCATGCCAGGGCGCGGCTACCACCTGGTCGCTCCTGCGCGCGAAGCGACGAACGACGCGCCGTTGGGCGAGTCGGCGCAGGGAAAGGACTTCGAGGCGAACCGCTCTGAATCTCCTCTTCCTCCGGCGAGTTCGTCTCCTGCAATCTCTCCGCGGTTGAGACGGGGCCGATGGCCGGTTGCTGTTGCAGTGAGTGTGGCGATAGTTCTGGCGGCGATACTCTATTACCTGATTGCGGGCAGAGATGCCCGTCCGACTCCATCCGTCAGGTCGGTCGCGGTGCTTCCTTTCAAACTGCTCGGTTCTGAAGACGAACACTACCTGGGGCTTGGCATATCCGATGCCGTGATAACCAAGCTCGGCAACCTGCGCGGGATAACGGTTCGTCCGACCCGTGCTGTTTTGAAGTACGAGGACGTAGATATCGATCCTGTAGCGGCCGGCCGC
>JAKEHD010000577.1 GCA_022615215.1 Blastocatellia bacterium | reverse complement strand
TAAAATGAAAGTTTTCCTGGGAGCGCATAAAGATTTCTTTCTTCGGCATCCTGCCTGCAAGCGTTTCCGCATGCAGGGAATTGAGAGTTTCCCTCAATTCCTCCCGCGCGCGGTATAATACAAAGTAATGCGTGAACATAAAGCATAGGCTCACGAAATCTATTGTCGCGTAGCGACAGCCTGAATTTAGCCGTGTCTTTCAAGGCACGGATCAGGGCGAGCCATAGATTTTTCGTCGCGTCAGCGACGATTGAATCCGTGAGCCACAGAATCCGTCGTCGCTTATGCGACGAGGCAGGACTGTGTGCTCGCTCTTCTCGGCTTTGAAAAGCCGGACTAAATTCATAACGCTGCTACGCGGCCCTCTTTTGCACAGGCTTATTTGAAATCAGGCAGTTCCCACGTCCAATGTTGAGCCATCCTGAGTGCTCCCAATCACCGTATCGCTATTTGTATGCGCTGGAAAACATTCAAGTCTTTCAGTATGCTTTTACTGTGTGAACCAAAACAGGAGAGATTCTAATGCAACTCAGTTCAATTACGCGACTCATCATATTTCTTTTTCTGATCATTCCCGTCGCTGCCGAGCAGCGATCAAAACAACCCCAAAAACAACCTCAGCCGCCTTCTGCCGAGACTCAAAAACCTGCGCCATCAGCTACGGCTGAAACTCAAAAACCCGCCACTTCTGCAACCAACCCAAAGCCTTCGACGAACGATAAGCAATGGGCGCTCATAGTCGGCGTGAGCGATTATCCGGGCAATATTCAAGACCTGCTCTTCCCGCGCGATGACGCGCAGGCGATTCGAGATTTGCTGGTCTCTTCGGCAGGCGTGCGCGAAGATCACATCCGCCTGCTCACAGACAACGGAGCGGGCGAGGCGAGGGCTACGAAGCAGAACATCTTCGCCGCGATCGATAAATATCTCGCTCCCCGCGTGCAGGAGGGCGATGAGATTCTGGTCTTCTTCGCAGGTCACGGCATAGCCAGCGGACTTGGCTCGGCGGCGAAGAGCTATTTCCTCCCCGCCGATGCGGAAGCGCAGTCGAAAGAATCGCTCGAAAGGACGAGCATCAACCTCGAAGAGCTTGCCCGAAAACTCAGTTCTCTCAAGGCGTCTCAGTTCACGATGTTTTTCGACGCCTGCCGCGAAGACCCTTTTCCGGGGCGCGGCATCAAGGGCAACACGATGACCGATGTGATGGCGCGCGGGCTTCGCATCACGCCGGGCCCCATGCGTCAGAAAGAGCCGCCGACAGCCATAATCTTTTACTCCTGTCAGATAGGCGAACGCGCTTATGAGAACGCGGAGTTGAAACACGGCGTCTTCACATACTACATACTGAAAGGGATTCAAGAACTCGCCGCGCGACCCGACGGCCGCGTCGAAGCCGGTATGCTTGCGGCTTATCTTCGAGAGAACGTCCGCAAATGGGGCGAAGCATACTCCGCGAAGGTCCGCTATCCGGTCGAGCAGACGCCCAATATGGTTGCAACCCAAATACGAGGCCCGATGGTCGTGATGAAAATCTCGCCTTACTCTGAAAACCTTCCGGCTGCGCCCACGACAGGCATGGTCACGCTGATTGCGCCCGATGGCTCGGCCATCTCTATCGATGGACAGGCGGCGGGGCGCGGCTCTATTAGAAAAGAGTTTCCCGCAGGCGAGCACACGGCGAAAGCCGAGTTGTCAGGCTTTCAACCTGCGGAGACCCGCTTCACCGTCCTGCCCGGCTATCAGCAGGAGATCACTCTCGCGCTTACTCCCATCTCTTCGTCTCCGAGTTATGAAAAGGGCGTACAGTTTGAAAGTCAAGGTCTCTGGCCGCAAGCCATAATCTCCTACGAGATGGCCATCAGCGAAGACCCGAATCTGACGGCCGCTTACGAACGGCTGGCCGTCGGCTATCTGAAAACGAACCGCTATCGCGATGCGGTCGAGCTTCTCACCTCAGCGACGCAGAAGTTCCCCGATAACGCCGCGCTGCTCGCTCGCCGGTCCCGCGCTTTGAGTTATTTTGCCGAAGCCGATGAGACTCAAGATCAATCGATCAACCCGACATCAGGCAAAGGCATCAAGGCGAAAGATGCGGACAAGGAGGCTCTGAAATCAGCCGAGCTTGCGGTTCAAAAAGCTCCCACGCTCGCCCTCGCTCATATCGCTATGGGTTATGCTCTCCTTCTCGATGAGAAAAATCGGTCGAAGGCTCTGTCATCATTCGTGCGGGCGTCGGTGATCGCGCCCGAAGACGCCGAAGCCTATTTCGGCGCGGGCTACTCCTATCGCCTGATGGAGCAATACGGGCAGGCCGTCCCACAGTTCAAGAAGGCCGTCGATCTGCGGCCGGATTATTATGAAGCGGAGCGCGAGCTTGCCTATTGCTATCACGCGATGGGCCGGAACGATCAGGCCATTCGCCAGTACGAAGTCGCTTCGAGCTATCGCACGGAGACCAATGATTCAGGCGAGATGGCCGGAAACAACCTCGCGCTATCGGCGCTCTATGTGGAGAAGGGCGAGCAGGTGGGCGGCAAGGAAGGCGAGGAGTACAAGAAGGCGGGCAAGGGTTATGAGATGGATGCACGCCAGTACGACCCGACTCTCAAGGTGGCGATGAGAGTTTTGTCGCGGGCGGGCGTATCGACTCGAATGGAGCGTTATCTGCCATCGGAAGTGCGAAGCCTGCTCGATAAGGTCAAGGTTCCGGGCAAAATAAAGATTCCGTTCGGGAAACGCCCTTGAAAACAATGACACTTTGTCATGCTGATTGAATGATCACGATATATTGGATTCCTGATCGCTTCTGTGCCCAATATATAGAAGAGCGATCTGCAATTTTCAATCCGGTTTGATTTCGGTTATATCGCGGTCGGCGAAGGTGCGCAGAAATTCTTCTATGTCGAATGCCTCTATGACGCTCGCGCGGCGAACCTCCAGGGGAAGATGGCTCTGGAAGCGGCCCATATCGTACCAGCTTTCGAACTGGTGCCAGCGGCGGCGGAGTCGCGTTCGGACCTGCTCGGCGCTCATGCGGAGCGGACCTGCGGGCAACTGCCCAGTCACCGTGAGGTAGAGGCCGTTGTAGTCTTCCAGGTTGACTTTGTAAAGAGCTTCGAGCATGTCTCCAAGCACGAGACCGTAGGCGTCTCCCGCGCAGTGGAAAATCCAGGCCCTGTTCGTCCGCTCGGAGATTTCAGTCGAGCCTTCATCTTCTGTCTCCTCTCTACCTGAGACCATAGCTATATGAGCGCCGGATTCCGCGTAAGGCACGTCGAGCCGGGCCGCCACTGATCTCGCCAGCCGATGATTCAGGGGACGCCAGGGCGTGCGAAAGCGGGGGAGCTTCGCTTCTTCGGCTTCTTCTGCCGGGCGCACTATCAGCTTGCGTTCTTCCACTCGCCTTGCCCGACGCGCCTGCCCTCCGAATAGAAATGTCGAGCCGCGCGCGACCTTCATTCCGATTTCGCCGAGACGACGGCCCGTCA
Organism: Blastocatellia bacterium; assembly: GCA_022615215.1. Lineage (GTDB taxonomy): Bacteria > Acidobacteriota > Blastocatellia > UBA7656 > UBA7656 > JAKEHD01. The sequence goes on along the minus strand of JAKEHD010000577.1, from coordinate 1,819 downwards.
TCTCATCAAACACATCTATCGATAGAGGCTTTGTGTCTACGAGGTTCGTGTATATCTCGCGCCTCTCGTAAAGCTCTTGCCAGGCGGGACCGGGCCGAAGCATTCCGCCGGCCGGACTTATGAAAAAGCCTTTGAGTATAAGGTGCCCGACCGTTTTGTCGTACTGCGATTTCGAGATGAGCGGCACGCCTTCGGGCGATGAGAATAACTCGTAGGCGCTGTCGGGGTCTATCTCTCCGAACCGGGTCTGCTTTATATAAGAGCATAGCTGCTGCACTATGACCGAGGGGCGGAAGAAGTACGCGTCGGATTCAAGCTCGCCGGACTCGGCCGCGCTGAGGAAGACCTGAAACATCGCCTCTTCGATTTCTGTCCGGTAAAAACATACGACCGCCGTGCGGGAGGTGCGGCGGCTCCCGCGCCCTATTCGCTGTAGGAATCCGCTCGTGCTCGCGGGAGCGCCTATGAGCGCCACGAGGTCTACGTCGCCTATATCTATTCCGAGTTCGAGCGTCGAGGTTGCGAAACAGAGAGCGGCTTCGGCATCTGAGAAGTTCTTCTCCACGGCGCGGCGCATGCGTGCGTCGAGACTTGCGTGATGCACGAAGACGCGGTCTCCGAACGGAGAGCCTGTGCGAAAGGCGTGCGCCCACTCTTCGCACTCGGCGCGTCTCGTGCAGAACACGAGGAGTTTTTTGCGGCCCTGACTCTTTAGACCGGCAAACAATCTGTTGAGCGATTCGGCTCCTTCCATAGCAATCAACTCGGCGTCGATAGCTCGTCGTCCGCCGGTTGCTATCACGACGGGATTTGTGAAGTAGCGCGAGGCCACGCTCATCGGGTCATGGACGGTCGCCGACAGGGCGCAGAATTGAAGATCGTCGTCGCGTATGTCTCCGCGAGAGAGCGCATAACTCTTGATTCGCCGCAGGCGATTGAGCAATATGCGCAACTGATCGCCGCGCGCCGTGTTGTCGAATATATGTATCTCGTCGAGGACGACCGCGCGCACATCCTTCACCATGCGCGGCCTGCTCGTCAGCATCGAGTCGAACGATTCAGGAGTAGTGATTAGCAATTCGGGCGGGCGAAAGGTGTTGAGCGCAGGCTCATCGCCCGTCTTCACGCGCATGGGTACGGCGAGATGGTTGAGAGGTTGATCGAGACGACGCGCGAGGTCGCGGGCGAGCGCCCGCGTAGGGACTATGTAGAGGATCGAAAGCCCTTTGCGAGAAGATCTTTTATGGCGTTCGATCAAAGGGGCGAGCGCCGCTTCGGTCTTGCCGCTCGCGGTCGCAGAGACGAGCATGCAGTTTTTGCCGTCGAGCAGAGGGCATAAGGCTTGCGCCTGAATATCGGTAAATCGTCCGAATCGCGCAAGCAGCGCGTCCCACGTATGCGGCAGCCTCTCTTTGAGAATGTGCAGATGCGAAGACAAGTTTATGAGTCCTGGCACAGGTCGTTAGGCCGGGAAAGCAAAGTCTCTACTCAGGCGTCAAGCCCGCTGAGTTCGCCCCCCCCTGTTTTGTGTGCTTGCAGCGGCTCAGGATTTGAGAATTTCGGCCAGGCGCTTTTCGAGCGAAGCGGCGTCAGGGATATCTATCATCTCCACACAGAGTTGCTGCAAAATGGACGGGTCGGAGATGCGAGATATTTCATCCGTCACATCCAACTCAGGGAATCGCTTCGCTATCATCAGCCTCAGCGTTTCCGCAGACCCCTCTTTGAGACCCTCTTCGGCAATTAACTGGTACATGCTCGACTCTTTCAATTGATCCAGCGGTATCATACTCTCCCTCCCTATAATGTCTAACAGGTC
>JAKEHD010000576.1 GCA_022615215.1 Blastocatellia bacterium | reverse complement strand
ATCGGCTCGTCGCTTTCGTCGACCTCAGAGGCGGGCGGCTTGAGAGAGGTGCCGCACAGCAGGGCCGCTTCGCGCGCTATGCCCCGGTGCGAGAGCGCGTCGGGTCGGTTGGTCGTGAGGTCGAAATCGAGAATGTGATCGTCTCCCGCGCGCTCGACCGAATCGACGGCAAGCCCCGCCATCGTCAATTTTGCGGCAAGCTCGTGAGGGTTGAGCGTGAGTTCGGCAAGCTCTCCGAGCCAGTTGTAACTGATCTTCATTTTACTTTATCCGATAACCCTCTTCCTCGTTATTGAAAATCCATCCCACCACCTCGCCTATCCTTATCTCTTCGCTGCGATATGCCTCCATAGTGATGGCCGCAGACCCCTGGCGATGTATCTTCTGCGCAGAGCGCAGCATTCGGCGAAATCGGTCCTGCCAGCGTCTCATGTTTTTCGGTCTCAAGTCCAGCCATCCGCGCTCGGCCCACTCTTCAATGGCCGATTCGCTTACCGGGAGCCGGGATTGGCCCGCGTATTCGGGCACTCGTATCGCAGGACCGCGAATCAGGCGCGAGCCATCGGGCGGAAGTATGGGAATGCCTATAGAGACTATCGTGTTGCGCAGATTCTGATTGCGCTGCAAGTAGCGCCAGAGCGAAGCGGAAATCTCTTCCGGGTCGAGTTCAACTACGGTTTGAAGCCTCTGATACTTCATCTTCAATAGATGCGATTCGTAAAGCAGCTTTGTGAGTTTTGGAGGGCCGAGTTCGCCCGTCGCAATAGAGTGCGAATTTGTCTCGCGTTCGAGCCTGCGCAGGGCTTCTATGGCCGACCCTCTCAGGTAGCCCGCGCGATAGCTCGGCACCATGATAGAGCTATCGATAGCGGCTATAACGTCTACGCCCGTGTTGCTGCCTTTGATCTCAAGCACCACGTTTCGGGCTATCTCTTCGGGGGTGACGAACTCCATCTGATTGATCGAGGTGACGGCTTCGAATTCGCCGCGAGCGAAAAATCCGTTCTCTCCCGTATCTACTCCGACCATTTCGAGTTCGCCGAGTTTTTTGAAATCATCTTTCGGAAGCGAGAGCGCAAGAACGCCCGCGAGCGGTTGAGGGCGAGACGCGTACATGGGAAGCGCGGTGTTGTCGCGCCGGTTCTTGAGCGATTGATAAGTGACTTTCTTATAGCCTATCATCGCGCCCGGCTTGATCTCTTTCACAATGGGACCGTCCGGCGTGCGGGCCATCAAAAACATCAGCCCCGTGTGCGCGAAGGCGACCGCAGTCTTCGACATGAGCTTGGCCGAGGGCTTGTCTTCGCCGTGCGTGTAAGGGATGTTCAATCCCATGCCGCCCGTGCCCGTCGTGCCGACTTTGATGTAGACGCGCGTGCCGACCTCGGTCATAGCGCGGTAGAGCAATTGCGTGTGGCGAATGAGTTGCGGTATCGCCTGAGAGACGAGCAATGTCTCGAATGTGCGCTCGAACGATTTGCGCGTCCCCCGCACCTGCTTGAAGTCGCGTTCCTTTATACGTTCTTCGATGAAACGAATGGCCCGCTGCGCCTCTATGGAGTTCGTGTAGACATCCTGATAGCTTATGCCCGAAGCGGTATTGACGGAATCGATCAGCACATCGGGGCGATGCCGGCGCATGGCCTTGACGAGCATGGATTTTTCATAAGCCTCGTCGAGCGGGCCGAAGAGGTCTTCGTAGAGCGCAAGCCTGCGGGCGGGGCTTTCGATCAACTCTCCCCGGTCCTGGTGAGCGAACTCCTCGCGGACGAAGAGGTTGCCCCAAAGCTCGGCGAACTCGATCGAGGGAAATTCTTTTCTGAGTTCGCGCGCAAACTCGCGCACCTCTTTGTGATAGAGCGACGCGATGACAATCTTTTCGGGCCGGAGGTCGCGCGCCACCTGGCGGGCTATCTGCATCCCGACCAGCCCCGCGCCGCCGAGTATCAGTACAGTCTTGTCTATTGATCGAATCGAACTCTCAGACATCGTTTCAGCGCCCATCACAGAAATCCCGTAGAAAGACGATGAATTATAAACTGTAAGCTAGCCGCCAACTAAAGGAGGCGGCTTTAGCCCTGTAGAGTAGCAACCTGATGCCGCAGTCTACGGACTTTAGGCGACGGCTTACGGACGCCGCATACATGATCAACGCATCGATCACGTATATTGAAACTGGCATGGAAATCGGCCATCAAGTTATGACCACAAGACAGACACTTGAAATCAGATTGGCTTTTACGGTTGCGTTTATCTTCGTAGCCGCATCGGTTGCACGTTCGGCTTGTGCCTCTGGCATCCACTTCGACAACTCGAATGCCATGTCTACTCGCAACATGCTTGATTTTGGCAAGCAACGAAGCGAACGGCCAGCCGTGTTGAATCACTCTTTGCTTTTTGGCAACGCGGATTCGCAATCTAATGTGTGTCAAATCCTCTGCTGCTATCGTGCTTGCGCCAATCCTGAGCGCTTCTCTTACGATTTCGTTTGCGACATTCCAAAGCAGCCATTCAACCGCTCTATGTTCTTTCTTGGTCAGCCGTTGCAACAGTCTACGCTTATTGCGACTCCTGTTGTGCCCTACCTTGAGAGAACGGCGTTGCTTGAATCTACGCTTGCGAAGTTGCTTGATGGAGCTGCCCGCAAAGACCTTGCCTGTGCTTGTTGTGGCAATGCGGTTTATACCGGCATCGTAGGCCAGAACTTCGGTTCCATCAGAATCAGGCACTTCCTTTTCAGCGACAAGGCACAGATACCATTTGCCTCTGCGCTTGATAAGAGTTCCGGTCTTAGCGAAAGTCCAACTAGCATCAAGGTATTGTCGCTGGTAATCACCGAATCGGAGACCGACTCGCACCCGGCCACCCGTAGTCGAGAGCGTAGCAAACTCTCGTGTAAGATCGAAGGTGAGTGTGCGAGCATCGAAGCGAACGCCTGCGGTATCTTTCCAGTGATGTGCTTGCTTTGGCTCAGGCTCTCGTTTGTAAGCCTCGGCTACGACAGCACGGGCCGAACAAACGAGATTCGCAGGCAAACCCGTAGCTTCACGCATAGCCTTATAGGTAAAGTGATGGAGAGCTACCGCATTAATTACGCCTGTATCGAAAGCAACCTTAGAGGTTTCATTGAGAGCCTTCGTATAAGCCGCCTGCGTAGATTCAAGTGTGGGTATGTCTTCATCCCTGATGGAGAGCTTCACCTTGACTGTAGCAGTTGCTTTCATGTAGGAAGCAGTATAGCCGTACACGACTGATAAAGCGAGTACCAGCGGCAGCGACTAGGCTTCGCTTCCTCTGTCAGCCAAAGCAGACAGTCTCCGCGCGGGGATTTTATGAACGCCGGATTCAGCAGCGCCTGTTGAAAATATTCAGCATCGGAATGGGATTTCACCAGCATGGCGAACAGATTTTCGTCCGACTGCGGCGAGAAAGTCCTTCGTAGCGAATAATTCACAAATCGCTGCTGGCAATCGTCTACAGGGAGACAGATTGCAAACTCATCATACGGTCGATTCGGCAGAAGAAAGAAAGCTTTGTCGAATCCCGACCGCGTTTCACCGATGCGCGTAACGCAAACGAAAAAAAGGAGGATGAAGCATGAGTTATTTGGATGTTCCCAGGCTGCACTTTTCAGGGGTCTTCAGGGCCAATCCCTCGACCATCAACAACACACCGCCGAACTACAATCCCAGGATCAAAAACCCTGTCGAATCGTGGAATCCCGACGGCGCTCATCAGTGGCAATTCCAGAACTGCACGGTCAAAGCCGTCGTCTACTCAGACGGCACGGCGTTGGAAACATCGGGGAGCGACCCTATAATCAGCGCGGCGGTCCAGAGCACGAACCAGCCTTATCCGGCGAAGCTCGTCGACCTCGACCCCGATCAACAAATGGTCTCGGAAATCTGGGGGCTTCAAATCAAGATCGCTGTTTCGGACACCGAATACTTCGTGGGAGATTTCGGAGTCGTTCCATTCAACGACCTGTGGGGCAGAGTGCAGGGCGGGAAACCCGATTCCGTATTCAGCGCCTACTATCAATCCGTCCTCGAAGAGGTGCCCTGGGGCGCTCCCGGAGGCTCTTCGTTTCTCCAGCAGCTTCAGAGCGTCAGCCCCGGCGCGCTCTCGATCAAGTTCGTCGTCGACGGTTTTGACGACGACTCGGTCATCCCCGGAACCAATCAGCCGAATCCCAACTTCACGCTCGGAAGGGTGGTCGGGACCATCGGCCCGGCATTCGCGGACGAGCCGCCCAATTTCATACGGGGGCGTTTTCTCCGTCCGACCGAAAACTCCCCGCTCTATTTCGCGCCCTGCCGCGTAGACGCCGTTCGCGGAAAGGTCTATTTCGATCTCGGAAACAGCGTGCCTACAACCTCACCCGCAGGCCCGCCGCCCGACCTCGGTCAATTACAGGCCGCCATCCTCCCGCCGGGAAAATCTCCCGTGCTGCTCGGCCGTGTAGATTATT
>JAKEHD010000575.1 GCA_022615215.1 Blastocatellia bacterium | reverse complement strand
TCCTGAGAGACCTATTTTGCAGCCAAAGCGCCGCCGCTTGCGGCGCACTCCAAATATGATTCCGCGATGAAAAAGTTTCATTTCATCCCGCGCGCAGTATATCCTTCAAGGAGAAAGGCCAGCCTCCCGGTTGAGAGCTTTTGAAAAACCGATCATCACTTCCCTTCCCCGGCCAGTTGCCTGAAATCATTCCCTGAAGGGTTCTGAAACACTCTCAAATCGAATTGAGGAACGACCGAGAGTATGTGATCGAAGATGTCTGCCTGTATGGCTTCGTAACTCGCCCACTCCTGATCTTTGCAGAAGACGTAGATTTCAATCGGCAACCCGTGCTCGCCGGGCGGTAGCTGCCGCACGAGGAAGGTCATCTCCTGATTTATCATCGGATGATTCTTCAAATAGGCGATCACGTAAGCGCGAAACGTGCCAATGTTCGTAAGCCTCCGGCCGTTGACCGGGACGGACTCGTCCACGTGATGCGCCGCGTTGTACTCTGCGAGTTCTTTCTTCTTATTTGCGATGTAATCGGATATGTATTGTATGCGGGAGAACCGTTCGAGCATCTCCTCGGTGCAGAAACCTATCGTGTTTATATCGATATTGACGGCCCTCTTGATTCGACGCCCCCCGGACTCTTTCATCCCGCGCCAGTTCTTGAATGAATCGCTGATGAGGGCATAAGTGGGTATGGTCGTTATGGTCTTGTCGAAGTTTTGCACTTTGACGGTCGTGAGAGCGACTTCGATCACGTCGCCATCGGCCCCGTATTTAGGCATCTCTATCCAATCGCCCTGCGCCACCATCTTGTTGGCCGTAAGTTGTACGCCTGCCACGAATCCCAGGATAGTATCTTTGAAGACCAACAACAGCACGGCGGTCAAAGCGCCTATGCCGCTCAGGAAATAGATGGGCGTTTTGTCGAGAATCGTGGAGATGATGAATATGCCGCCGAGCGAAAAAGCGACTATCTTCAAGACCTGTATGAAGCCTTTGATGGGCTTCTCTTTGGCAACATCGTAGGTCTGGTAAATATCGAGGAAGGCGCTCAGAAGAGAATCGGCGATCAGGATGGCGATCACTATCAAGTAGATTATGACGGCCCTCGTCGTGAGGGTTATCAATCGATCATAGCCTTCCAAGACGAAAGGGGCCATCGTGTATACGACGAGCGCCGGGGCGAGGTGCGCGAGTTGGACCAGGACTTTTCTTTGAAGAAGGATGTCATCCTTTTTGGTCTCTGTGCGGGCGATCAGATAGGAGAGCACTTTTACGATGAACCGCCTGGTTACGAGGTCGGCCAGAAGGCTGAACAGTATTACAAGAATGATTGCGCCCCCTCTCACGAGTAGGCTTGCTGTCGAAGAACTCATTCCCTGGTTCAGCAGCCAATCGCGAATGATCTCTAACAATTGTGACCTCCTTTCACAAAGGCAAAAGGAAAAAGTAAAAAGGCAAAAATACGGACCTCTTCACTTTTTCCTTACCGCCGGGCGTAAAGCCTTTATTGTGGATACATCTTTCTATTGCGCGCTCAGGTCTGCGCTCGGTAAAAACTGAGGCGGCTTGCGAAAGCGCGTGGCTTGCTCGAACGAGTATGCCAGTTTTATGAGCGTCGCTTCCGTGTAGGCCCTTCCGAAAAAGGAGATTCCGACCGGCAGGCCGAAGATATACCCCGCCGGGACGGTGATGTTCGGATAGCCTGCTACGGCTGCGGGGCTTGAACTGCCGCCTGAAAAATGATCTCCGTTCACGAGGTCGGTCGTCCAGGGCGGTCCTCCTGTCGGCGCTACTATGGCATCGAGACGATGTTTGAGCATCGTCGCATCGATCCCCTGCGTCCTCGCAAGCTGCTGATTTTTTTTCAGAGCGGCACGGTAGGCGCGGCTCGTGAGCGGGCCTTTCTCCTGCGCGCGTATGAAAATCTCCTGGCCGAAGAAGGGCATCTCCTTTTCGCGGTTTTTTTCGTTGAACTCTATGATCTCTTTGAGCGAATGCACTTTCGCGCCCGGTCCTAAACCGGCAAGGTATTTGTTCAGGTCCGCCTTGAATTCGTAGAGAAGCACTTCGAATTCCGAATCGTCGAATTTGCCTGCGGTCGTGATATTGGCCGGGTCTACTATCACAGCGCCGAGACCCTTCATCGCTTTGACGGCTTCCTCCATAAGCTTGTCGACCTTGTCGTTGAAGCCGAAGAAATTTCTTGCAACGCCGATTCGCGCGCCTCGAAGTCCCTGTGGGTCGAGGAACCGCGTGTAATCCGAATGCGATTTTCCGCGACTCGTGTTTGTAGCCGCATCGCGCGGGTCAACGCCCGTGAGAGCGCCGAGCAATGTTGCGGCATCGGCGACCGTTCGAGCCATAGGGCCTGCTGTGTCCTGACTGTGAGCTATGGGAATAATGCCCGAACGGCTGACGAGTCCGAGCGTCGGCTTGATTCCCACTATGGAGTTTGCCGATGAAGGGCAGACTATCGAGCCATCGGTTTCAGTGCCTATAGCTGCGGCGCAGAGACTCGCGGCGGCGGCGGCTCCCGAACCTGAGCTTGAGCCGCAGGGGTTGCGGTCGAGCGCGTAAGGGTTTCTCGTCTGCCCGCCGCGCCCGCTCCATCCGCTCGACGAGCGCGTAGAGCGAAAGTTGGCCCACTCGCTCAGGTTCGTCTTGCCGAGTATGACCGCCCCGGCTTCGCGGAGACGTTTTGCCACGAAAGCATCTTGAGCGGGTATCGATCCTGCGAGGGCGAGCGAGCCTGCGGTAGTGGTCATGTGATCTGCGGTGTCTATGTTGTCTTTGATGAGAACTGGGATGCCGTGAAGCGGGCCGCGCGCTCCCCTGGATTTGCGCTCTTCATCGAGCGAATCCGCAATGGCTCGCGCGTCGGGGTTGATCTCGATTATGGAGTTGAGGGCCGCTCCCTGTTTATCGATCTCATCGATTCGTGCGAGGTACTTATCGACTATCGCCCTTGCGGTAAGCTCTCCCGTTTTCATCGCATCCTGCAACTCGGCGATGGAAGTCTCTTCGAGTTCGAAGGGCGCAGGCGAGAAAGCGGCGCGAGCGGTTTTAGAAAGAGCGGAGCCTGAGAGCGCAAGAGCGCCTCCCGCGAGACTGTATTGCAGGAAGGCTCTTCGATTCAATGATGAATTAGAGTGATCTTTTCTTTTTTTCCGGTTCATTGAATTCTCTCTTTCTGTTCATTGCATTTGCGCTCGGCGCAAATCGAATCATGTGTGTTACGGCATTAGCCGACACGGCAATGATAGAGACTGCGATGGTGATTGATCTATCTACGAATCGCACGCGTAGCTTGTGGTCAGGCTTTCAAGAACTCGCTTCGACGAAAGCAGCGACTGCTACCTTTCGTCGTGCTGCGAAACTCTTGCGATGAAGTTTGATGCGCTCGATTTCATGCAGAGTCTCAGCCGTCAAATAACTTTCTCCACAGTACGGGCAACTGATTATCGGCACGTTTTCGATGACCAGCAAGTCATCACCCTTACCATAGCTTCTACTCACGTGACGGACACGCGCTCCCTCTTTTCCGCAGTTGTCACAAATCATTATGATCACTTGCTTTCACTCTCGATACACTGTGATTATAACCAATTTCCCGGTCAAACTCAGTTTGCAAACCGTGACTATATCATCATCTGTCAGAGTTTTGCCGCTGACAAGATACTTCCACTCTCCAGTAGCTCTGTCTTTTTGGCGTTCTGTAATTTCTCCTGTGAGAATCCCGCTTTCAACATCGAAGATTGACAATCCGTCATCATTCATTTCATCTTCGGCGTGCAAGGTCATCACATACTGCCGGGTACGAACTTTCTCGCGCATTCGCTTTAGAATGCGGTCAAACATGGTTTGCTCCGAACGGAAGCTATAAACCGGCTAGGCATTTGTTCAGAGAAAGGTTCGTGCGCCATATACCGGCTGTGCCCATATCTCTGCGCTGATTACAAAAAGAATCGGCGCAGGCGCGAGAGAAAACAGAAGGCAGCCTTGTCGACTTGCTCCCTGCTGCTTTCTGCCTAACGCCCCGGCAGGCTCCCCGGCGAGACCGGGCGACCCGGCAAGCTCCCCGGCGAGACCGGACGACCCGGCGTGCGGCTCGGCAGTTGCGGGGAGCCGAAAGGCTGCGACGGGAGGCCTCCGCCCGAAGGCGGCGCGGGCGGACCGAGCGACGCATTTATCACGTCTTGATATACCTCTATTTTGCCCTCGTCCCTGAGCCGCTTTTCAAGCGCGGTCAGGTAGTTCAAAAAGAGCGTGTTCCTTCTCGTACTGGCCAGGTTCTCCTCGATTGATTTGCGCTGGCTCTCGAAAGGCTCGCCCATATCGGGGTCTTTGCGACTCACAAGCGCCGCAACGACGTAAGAATTGCCGTTGTCGACCTTGATGGGTTCGCGTGTGACCTCGCCCGGATTGAGCTTGTAGATGGGAGTCCGGGTCGCTTCGCTCACGAGCGGGCCCATGGGATCGTTTCCTGTGACACCGTCTCTCTCGTCCACTTTGAGACCCATGGATGTAGCAGCCGCCTTCAATGCGTCGGGCGTCTGTGCTACAGCAAGCTCGCGTGCGCGCTCTGCTGCAAGCTCTTTCGCTTTGTCAGTGCGGTAACGCTCCTCGACTTTGGATCTCACCTCTTCGAAGGCGGCATCGTGCGGGTCGCGCTTTTCCGTGTACTGCGCGACTGCAAGCCCGTCTTTTACATTGGTCCGGTCTGCCACGTCGGAGATGTTTTGCAGCGCGAATATCTTCGATTGAAAATCAGGAGCGGCTCCGAGATCGGGCAGGCTTTCGCCCTCGAAAAAGAAGGGGGTCTCTTTTACCGAGGCGACCTGCGCGCCATACTTATCATTGATCTCGGCGACGACCGCCTCGGCGTTCTTGCTCTCCTTGAATTTCTGTTCGACTTCGGCAACGATCTCGACCGCTTTGCTGTAGCTCTTTCTGGCGCGGGCTTCTTTCAGGAGTTGCTCGCGCGACTCTTCGAAGGTCGGGAGCTTTCTATCGGTCACTTTCAATATGTAGTACCTGTCTCCCTTGAGAATGGGTGGGCTGACATCTCCCTGTTGCATCGTGAATACGGTATTGAGCGGGTCGTCGGTCTCGCGTTTGTCGTTCTTGTCAACCCATCCGATGTCTCCGCCGCCGGCCTTGCTTTTCGCATCCTCGCTGTAGGCTCTTGCGAGCGCAGCAAAGTCTTCGGCCTGTTTATCGCCCTCGCCGCGGGCGCGGCCTACGATCTCATCCGCTTTGCTCTTTATCTTGTCTTCGGGCTTTTCAGCCGCCTGATCTGTAACAGCGGCGGCGGGCGCGTTTTTGTCCGCATCCTTATCGGCCTTCTTCGGCTCTTTCGGGATATTGAGAACTATCTGGCTCACGCGGACCTGCCGGATTCCGCGTTCGGGATTGAAGTCCTGTTTCAACTCTTCTTCGGAGAACTGCAAGGTGTCGGCGGCTTTGTTCTGGTCCACGAATATGTAGCGGGCGCGGCGCTGCTCTCTTTCTATGCGGAAGTCGGCTTTTTTCTCTTCGTAGTAAGCGAGCAGACCGGCCTCGTCGATCTGCACCTTATCGCGAAGCCCTTCCGGGCTTACCTCTACCCATCGCACCGAATAGTTTGTGTTGTTGCGGCGATAATCGGCTTCGACCTCTTGAGGCGACACCTGAATGGTGCCTCCCACATAGCTGCGCAATTTTTCTTCGGCGATGGAGGCGCGTATGCTCTCCTCGAATTCGACGGGCGTAGACCCTGCCGACTGAATTTGCAGGCGATAACGTTCGGCCCCCGGCCAGGGATTGAACGTCTCTTTGAGCCGCTGCTGAACTTCACCGTCCGTCGTGTGGAAATTGAGTTGATCGGCCTGATAGAGAATGAGCTTCTGGCGTATGAGGCTTTGAAGCACCTGCGAGCCGTAGAGCGAATTGATCGTCGACGGATCGTCCACGCGCGTCGAGCCCTGCCCGGCGGCTATCGAGCGCCCGTAGTTCGAGAGCGCCTGGCGATATTCTTTGAGGGTGATGTCGTAGTCGGCCACAGTGGCTATGACCGTCTCATCGCCTCCAATCCCTCTCAGCCCCGCGTCGGTGGGGACGAAGACGACTATAAGGCCGACTGCCAGAAGAAGAACGAAACCTATCAAAAGCACCTTGCGTGAACGCTTGCGTTTACCTAAAAACTTCAACATAAGATTTTTGCCTCCGAACCGTTTGACGAAAAACCCGGCCGTGCCGGGGAGATTTCCGCCTTTCAAGGAAAAGAGGATTTTAGAGGAAGCTCGCGCCGCCCGCAACCCGACCGGGCGGCGCGGCGCGGGCGCAAAACCCTCGAACGCCCCGGAAATTCATCATTTGGATGAAAGTTTACGAAAAAAGTTTTTGACACTCTGCCGGTCAATCTGATAAATTCAGTCGTTTGCAGGCGTGCCCGGTTTTCCGGCATGAGCGAGATCCGTTATGGAAGGGTATAGATGAGAAATATCACACTGGAAGAGGTCTCTCAGACCTATGGTGTGGAAAACTGGGGAGCAGGATACTTCGAGGTAAACCGGAAAGGCCACCTGGCCGTCCGTCCTGCTGAAAACGACCCTAGAGCTGTAGACATAAAGGAAGTCATAGACGACCTGGTCGAGCAACGCAAGCTCTCGCCTCCGATACTGCTTCGCTTTCCGCAGATACTGACCAATCAGTTGAAGAAACTGCATCGCTCGTTCAGCGAAGCCGCCCGCGAATTCAGTTACATGGGCGGTCACTTCGCCGTCTTCCCGATGAAGGTCAATCCCCGGCGCGAGGTGGTCGAAGAGTTCCTGCGCGAGGGCCGCAAGTACGACTACGGGGTCGAGTGCGGGTCTAAGGCGGAGCTTTACGCCGCACTGTCGCTCCAGCAATCCCCAGGCTCGCTCCTTATATGCAACGGTTTCAAGGACGAATCGTTCGTCGATCTTGCGATGATGGGGACGCTCATAGGCAAGCGCGTCGTCGTGGTCGTGGAAAAGCTCAACGAGCTGAAGATGATCATACGCCGCTCTCAGGAAACGGGAGTGCGCCCTATCATAGGTCTGCGCGTAAAGCTCTATTCGAGAGGCTCGGGCAAATGGGCTTCGTCGGGCGGAGAAGCCGCCAAATTCGGGCTTACGACTTCCGAGATACTCGAATGCATTCGCATGCTCAGAGAATGCGCTCTGGAAGACCAGCTAAAGCTGCTCCATTTTCACATAGGCTCGCAGATAACTGAAATCAAGCGCGTAAAGAACGCCATGAAGGAGGCCGCGCGCGTTTACTCGAAGGTGCGCCAGATGCACGTAAATATCGAGTACCTCGACATAGGCGGCGGCATGGGCGTGGATTACGACGGGTCGAAGACCACCTTCGAATCATCGGTCAATTACACCCCGCAGGAGTTCGCAAACGACGTGGTCTATACGATCAAGTCGGTTTGCGAGGACGAGAACGTCCCCGAGCCGAACCTCGTGACCGAGAGCGGGCGCGTGATGTCGGCCTATCATGCGGTCTTCATAACCTCCATACGCGACGAGATAGAGACCTTCGCCGATGACCAGTCGGAGGTCGAGGTGACCGATGACGACCCGCAGGTCATACTCGAACTCAAGGCGCTCTACGACGATATAAACTCGAAGACCTATCGCGAGTATTATCACGACGCGCTCGACCACAAAGACGAGTTGCACACGCAGTTCAACCTGGGGCTTATAAGCCTCGAAGACCGCGCCAAAGGGGAAGTGCTTTTCTGGGAAGTCTGCGCGCAGGCTTCGCGGTTCGCCCGCGCCGCAAAGGTGCAGGAAGAGGAGTTCGACGATCTCAAAAAGATACTGGCGGCGAAGTATCTATGCAACTTCTCGGTCTTCAGGTCCGTGCCCGACCACTGGGCCATAGGCCATCTTTTCCCGATCATGCCCATTCACAAGCTCAACGAAATTCCTACCGAGTACGCCACTTTCGTCGACATAACCTGCGATTCCGACGGTCACATAGACAAGTTCGTAGACCTCAAGGACGTGAAAGAAGTCCTTGAGCTTCATCCGTTTACGGGCGAGCCGTACTATATAGGGATATTCCTGGTAGGCGCCTATCAGGAGGTGATGGGCAGTTATCACAATCTTTTCGGTCAGCCTAACGAAGCCCATGTTATCATAGATGCGGACGGCCGTTATCACATAACGAGGACCGTGCAGGGCAGTCGAGTAGGCAACATGATCAGCTATGCGCGTTATGACAAAGACCAGGCATGGGAGAACTTCCGGCTACTGGCGAAAGCGCGCGTCGACGGCGGGCTTATGTCACAGGAAGAAGCTGACGCGCTCGTCAAGAGATACGAAGAAGGCATAAAGCTATACACATATCTGGAATGATGAGGCGACTACGATAATGATGAGGAAACAGAAGAGCACGAAATATCTGACCAATCAGACCCGCCCCGTACAGATCGACCGAGACCGCTCGGTCGCAGGGATATTGACCAAGATGGAAGGTTCAGGCTTTCAGGCGCGTGCCCTTGCAGAGGCACATAACCTCTGGCTTGAGATGCTTTCCGACAATGCGACGATATTCCTCGGACTATCGGGCGCGCTGGTCGCTTCGGGCATGAGGCGGCTTATCTCTTACCTGATAAAGAACCACTACGTGGACGCAGTGGTCGCTACGGGCGCGAACCTCTTTCACGACCTGCACGAAACGCTCGGCCGTTACCATTACCTTTCGACTGAGGGCGCAAGCGACGAAGAGCTTCTCGATGCGCAGGTCGGCCGATTTCACGACACGCTGGCCAGCGATCACGAATACCGCGAAGCCGACGAGTGGGTGGGCAACTTCGCAAACACTGTGGATCACTCGCGCGCCTATTCCACGCGCGAGTTCCTGCACCTTCTGGGCCGCGAGCTTTCCGAAATAGCCACCGAAGACGGCATATTGACTTCGGCCTACAAAGCGAAGGTGCCGGTCTTTTGCCCCAGCGTCGCAGACTCGGCCATAGCCGTCGGCATCGCCACGTCGCGCATAAATCGCAAGAACCCTTTTCAGTTCGACATAATCCAGGATGTCGTCGAAGCGGCGCAAACCATAGCCCGCTCCGTAAACACCGCAGTGGTCTTGTTCGGCGGCGGCCCGCCCAAGAACTTCCTCAATCAGGTGCAAGTGACGGCCTCTGTAATCAAGCAACCGCTTCGCGGCCACAAGTACGCTTTGCAGGTAGGGCTTGACATGCCCCCAAGCAGCGTGACTGCGAACCGCAGTTTCGAGGAAGACCAGACCTGGGGGCGCGTGGCAAAAGACGCGAGAACCATGTCTGTGCTCTGCGATCCGACCATCGCCATGCCTATGCTCGTGACCGCGCTTTCGCAGACCGGAACCAAGGCTCTCAAACAGCGTCGCCGCCCTCAGTTCAACTTCGGCCGCGACCTCTCAGTCACCTTCTTATGATATGGGCCTCATAACCGAAGCCATGTTTCAGCCATTGAATTTCGGTGGCATAAGCGAACCTGAGTACAGCGCCTTCGACGTGGCGCGAATACTCGTGCTGCCGGTCTCTTACGAAGGGACCGTAAGCTACGGGCGCGGCACGGCCGACGGGCCGCGCGCGATCATAGAGGCGTCGCGGAACATGGAGCTTTACGATGAAGAGACCGGGGGAGCGGTCTATCGCCTCGGCATACATACGCTGCCCGAAGTGGCTCCCGTCGATCCGCCCGAGGCGATGATGGAGCGAGTCGAACGCCGCGCGGAGGAACTGCTCGATACGGGCAAGTTCATCCTTATGCTCGGAGGAGAGCATTCGATCACGGGTCCCGTCATTCGCGCCTTCGGCCGAAGGTTCGATAACCTGTCGGTCTTACAGATAGACGCGCACGCCGACCTGCGGGAAAGCTACGACGGCACGCCTCACTCGCATGCTTCGATCATGGCGCGGGTGGTCGAGGTCTGTCCCGCAGTGCAGGTCGGCATACGTTCGATCTCGGAATCTGAAATCCTGCGGCTGCCCCATCTGCCCACGAAGATTTATTGGGCGAAAGACATAGTGGGCCGAAGCGACTGGCACGAAGAGGCGATTTCGCACCTGACCGAAAACGTGTACCTGACCATAGATATCGATGGGCTTGATCCGAGCCTCGTTCCCTCGACCGGCACGCCCGAACCGGGAGGGCTTGGATGGTATGACGCTATAGGCATAATCCGCGCCGCCGCGCGCACGCGCCGAATCGTCGGAATGGATGTGACAGAGCTTGCGCCCGTGCCGGGCAACAACTCTCCCGATTTCCTCACCGCGAGGCTGATTTATAAATCGCTCAGTTATATATTCGAAGAAGAGGCACGCAATCTCGGCAGCCTCGACCGATAAGGGCGCGCGGTTGTGGCTGCGTGTAGTAGATTGCTAACAGAAACGCATTTCGGCGCAGCAGAATGAATACATTTATTGTTGGCGAATGCCCGTTCGGAGGCGCGTATGCTAGAATTTTGTTGGGCGGCTATGGAGGTGGTTCGATGGTACTATCACATCGGCTTGAATGGAAAAAGAAGCGGTCGCGAAATCAGGCTCGCGAGATGGTCTTAGTGATGGCTATGTACGGCCACAACCAAATCAACTTGAATCGCGATACTCCATTGTCCTCCGAAGACGAAGTTATCCGATTATTTGAGCAAAACGGATTCAACTTCGACAGAGTAGTTGAGGAGTCCCGTTTGCACGATAGCGCCGTACCTTTTGTAGAGAATTTAGTGGGAAGCATCTGGTACATGTCGGGTGAGCAGGGGGTAGAGACCATTGTGACCTCGAATTATGAAGGCTCATTTGAAACTGCAATAGATCACCTCATGCAAGCTGTAACCAACCAGAGCTTCGGCGATGTTGAATCAGCAATCGTTCGCGGCATAAGCAGCATTGAAGCTTTCATTGCGTATCACGTTCGTCGTTGGAATGAAGCTCATCCAGATGACCAACTCATAGACTCGCGCGATAAAAAAGTGTCGTTCGATACGAAGATAGACGAATGGATCCCCAAAATGACTGGGTTACGGCTCAACAAGGGTGGTGAAGTGTGGAGTGCGTTTAAGAGACTACGTGCGATTCGCGACAACTTAACCGTTCATCCGAAATCTGAACGTCATAGCGTCACGTTCCATGAGATGGCAGAACTCATTAACCTCTTTAGGATAGGGATTGCGGATTTTCTAATCGAACTTCATTTCGCATTCCGCCATTTCATCCCCTGCAAAATTATTGCGGCCGCGTACGAGACTGATGTTGTTGTGGTTAAAGCTTCTGCGCCACCACCCGGTTAACTGTTGCAGTAGAGCCAACTCGCTGATGTTTCAGCTTTCAGCAGTTTCTTGAAGCTCTTATGTGAGCCGATGGCTGGCTCGATAAAACGACTATGCGGAGATTCAAATTCCATCAGCGAATATACGCGAGCGATTGAAAACGAACCGATAAATCAACATGGAACGCCTGAGCGTTCTACAGCGGAGGTTCAAAGCGATGAAAACATTTTTGACAACTCTCATTCTACTGTTACTCGTCTCGTCGGGCACGATGGCCCAGAGCAAAAAGGAGCGGGCCGATGAGATAAAGCGATTGCAACGCGCCACGGAAGTCTTCAGAGAGATAATGCGCACGCCCGACAAAGGGATACCTGGCGACCTGCTCGACAGGGCCGAATGCGTCGCTATAGTTCCAGGTCTCAAGAAAGGCGGTCTCGGCATAGGCGGGCGCTACGGCAAGGGAGTAGTCATGTGCCGGCGTCCGAACAAGCAATGGAGCGCGCCATCATTTCTGACCGTCGAGGGCGGCAGCTTCGGTTTGCAAATAGGGTTTCAGCAGATCGATGTCGTCATGCTCATAATGAACCGCAAGGGCATGGAGCGACTGGTCGGGGACAAATTCACCGTAGGCGCTGACGCATCGGCGGCAGCCGGTCCCGTAGGCCGCAGCACATCGGCCGAAACCAACGTGAGGCTCGACGCCGAAATACTGACCTACTCGCGGGCTAAGGGACTCTTTGCCGGAGTGACGATCAATGGCGCTGTGGTCAAGCAGGACAAGGACGACAACCGCGATTTCTACGGTAAGGAGATGGACGCGAGAGCGATACTTTTCGAAGGCACCGTGCCGATGCCTCAGGAAGCCCGCCCGCTCGCAGCCGCCTTGTCGAGGGAGTCGCCCAAGAAGCAGTGAATTATGCAGAGGGATTCGGAAAGGATGAAGGCGGAAGGATGAAGGATGAAAACCGG
>JAKEHD010000574.1 GCA_022615215.1 Blastocatellia bacterium | reverse complement strand
TCGCGCGCTATTCGAAGCCCTTCTTCGCGCGCCGCTTCTTTATCCGTGATGCGCTTCATGCGTTCGAGCACCTGCTCAGGCACTACGACTCCGGGCACCTCGTTTGCCAGGAACTCCGCGTTGCGATAGCTCACAAGCGGCCATATCCCCGCTATTACGGGGATGCGACAATGCTCTATGCGCTTGAGAAAACCTCTTAGTTGCTCGACATCGAAAGTGGGTTGCGTGATCGCATATTCCGCTCCCGCTTCCACCTTGTATTCGAATCGCCGCAACTCGTAATCGAGATCGACGGCGCAGGGGTTCACGCCCACGCCTATATAAAAAGATGTGGGCGAGCCGATGGGGTTGCCTCCTATGTCGAGACCGTTGTTTAGCCGGTTGACCATGTTCACAAGCCCTATCGAGTCTATATCGAACACGGCGGTCGCTTCCGGGTATGGTCCCATCTTCGGCGGGTCGCCCGTTATTATCAAAAGGTTTCTCAAGCCCAAACCGGCAGCGCCGAGCAGGTCGCTCGTCATGCCTAAAAGGTTTCTGTCGCGGCAACAATAATGCACGACCGTTTCTATGCCCACACGTTGTTCGATCAGAGTCGAGACCGCGAGCACTCCCATGCGCGATTGCGCTCGCGGGCCGTCGGGCACGTTGACCGCATCGATGCCCGCTTCTTTTAGCAGGCGGACGTTATCGATCATCTTCGAAGGGTCGCATCCTTTGGGCGGGACTATCTCGACTGAGGTGACGAACTCGCCCGCGCAGATTTTTTGCGCGAATCGAGATTTCTGCTCGCGGGGCGTCACATCTACGTCGGGCAATTTCTCTTCGGGCACGAGCATACGCACAGCGGAGCGTCCGGGCGAGAGCGCCGCCACCGCGTCTTCGATAAGCTTGACGTGTTCGGGCATGGTGCCGCAGCAGCCGCCCACGAACTTAGCGCCCGCCTGAATCAATCGCTTGGCGTACTTGGCCATGTATTCGGGCGAAGCCATGTAGAACATGCGCCCGTCCACCTGACGCGGGAGACCGCCGTTCGGTTGAGCCGAGAGTTTTCGCCCCGTAACCGAGCGCATTTTTTCTATGGCTTCGAGCATGGTGTGCGGGCCTACCGAACAATTCAGACCTATAACGTCCGCGCCCCATTCATCGAGCCGCTTCGTGAAGAGTTCGGGCGAGGTGCCGTAGCTCGTGTTGCCATCGTTTTGAATCGTCATCTGCGCGACTATGGGCAGGTCGCAGAGGGAGCGCACGGCAGATATCGCCTGATGGATTTCTGCGACATCGGAGAAAGTCTCTATGACGAAGAGATCGACTCCGCCTTCGAGGAGGGCTTCGGCCTGTTCGCGGAATATGGCCTGAGCTTCTTCGATGGAGGTCGGCCCGTAAGGTTCTATGCGAATGCCTAGAGGGCCGATAGCGCCCGCGACGAAAGCGCGCTCGCCTGCGGCTTCACAGGCCAATCGCGCGCCCGTAATGTTTATGTCGCGGATTTTATCTTCGAGGCCGTAGCCCGTGAGTTTGATGCGATTCGCGCCGTAGGTATTTGTTTCGATAATATCGGCCCCGGCCTTTAGGTACTCGCGATGGACTCCGAGCACGAGGTCTGCGCCCGTGAGGTTCAATTCATCGAAGCAACGATTTATGTATATGCCGCGCGAATAGAGCATAGTGCCCATCGCGCCGTCGAAGACATAAACGCGGTCGTCGGTAACAGCTTTGCGAAAATCTTTCATGGCAAAAATAGAAAACCCCGCGCTAAACTGCGCGGGGCCGAATCCGGGCTGTTTAGCAGTTTTTTACGTGGAGCAATTGACCTTAAATCGCCACGTTTGAGTTTTCAATCAATCGCAAGGATACACCTTCGGTCACGGGCAAGTCAATTCTCCATTTGCGAGAATTCTGTTATTGTTTTGCCGCCACAACAACGATCTGATTCATTTTGAGGGCAAATTGTGGTATAAGCGTGATGAGAAATGGATGCGCGATATGGAGCAGACAAATGCGCGTTAAAGATAGAAAGCATGGACCCTTCCGTCAGTATACGGTCAGTCGCGGATTGGCTGCTGCTGAGAAAGAAGCGTCTCTCATGGAAGCATTCGCGCAGGCCGGAGACTTGATAGAACTGAGCCAGGCGGGTTTCAGACTCAAAGATGCTCTCAGTGACCTGTGGGACTTGCGCAAGGAATGCGAGGACGATTGGGGCGATCTTCTCAATATATTGCAAGCGGTATTGTCGCAGGAGGAGTTTGAGAGGTTCTCGGTCGACCAGTGTTATGCGATTCGCTCCGTTATAGCGGACCATCTCGGAGCAGTGGCTGTGGATATTGATGATATCGAAGACAGCATCAGATTGCTTCGCAAGGCAGGGTTTGATCCGTGGAAAGGCATATCCGGCACAATCGGGCCTCAGGAGCAAACGAGAAGCAAAGGTGAAGGGCTGAATTCCATCGAGACCCTGCCCTGACGACCTCGCTTCTCAGGCACTCTCTACCCTTCCCCCCGCCACTCTTTCAATTGATTACGCGCCACCTCAGCATAAGGAGCTTCTATGCTCTCGTAAATAATCAGCGCGGCCTCGGCAAGGCGAATCGCCTCAGCGCGATCTCCCAACTTATCGAGCGCCAAGCTTGTGTTGTAAAGCGCGTTGCCTTCACCAAGACGATGACCAATCTCACGCGCAATGGCCAGACTCTGTTCATGGAATTCGATAGCGCGGCGGTACTCTCCTAACCTGCGGTAGGCAAGGCCCAAGTTATCCCTGTCGATCAATCACAGAGACAAGCCCGCGAAGTTGATCGATCCGTCTCGCCACTTTGCTCATCAATCAAAAACCTCTGGATCAACCTCAGCGAAGAACTCTCTGTGCAGCGAGCGCACCACCTCTTCAACATCGCTTTCATCTATCACGAAGGTCAGATTTATCTCCGATGCGCCCTGACTTATCATGTTCACGTTCGTACTCTCGATGGCTCGGAACAATCTCGCCGCAAGGCCGGGCGTGAATTTCAAATTGTCGCCTACAACGCAGACTATCGCTTTGTTGTTTTCCACAGTCACCTCTCCGAAGCCGCTCAGGTCGCGCTTTATGGCTTCGAGCCTTTCGGGCTGGTCGAGCGTCATTGAAACCGACACCTCCGAAGTCGTGACCACATCGACGGGCGTCTGATGCCGGTCGAATACCTCGAAGATCGCGCGCAAAAAACCATAAGCCATAAGCATTCGCGTCGAAGCGACATTGACTATCGTCACGCCGCGCTTGAAGGCTATCGACTTTATAAGGTTGCGCGAGGGCCGGGGACGATTCACTATCAGCGTGCCTTCGCAGGCAGGGTTGTGAGTGTTATAGATATGCACGGGTATCTCCTTTTCGACCGCGGGCAGCACTGTGCTCGGATGCAAGACCTTCGCGCCGAAGTAGGACAACTCGGCCGCTTCGGCAAAAGATATAACTCGGATGCGCCTCGCTTCGGGGACCGCGCGAGGGTCCGCTGTCATCAGCCCATCGACGTCCGTCCATATCTCTATGGCTTCGGCCCTGAGCGCCGCCCCTATTATCGCCGCTGAATAATCAGACCCGCCGCGACCGAGCGTGGTCGTCACTCCGTCAAGAGTCGAAGCTATGAACCCTTGAGCCACGGCCACGCGGCCCGATTCGATTATGGGCAGGAGCGCCTCGCGTGCGCGCGATTCGGTCTCCGGCATAAGAGGCGCGGCGGCGGTGAAGTTCGAATCGCTGATTATAAAAGCGCGCGAGTCGATGAGTTCGGCCGGAATGCCTCGCTCTCGAAACGCGGCTGCGATGATCAGAGAAGACAACCGCTCGCCGAATGACGCTATCGCATCCTGACTGCGAGGCGTAAGCTCTCCGAGCGTGGCGACCGATGATGCGAGACCTTCGAGGTCCGAAAAAAGTTCTTGAAGGCCTCGCTCTACTCCGTCAATTTCAGAGACCGTTGAGAGCAACTCTCGCGCGGTCGCAATGTGGCGTTCGCGCAGTTCACTGATGGATGATTTGAGTTCATCGAATCGCCGTTCTTTCGCTTTCTGAGCAACAGTGAGCAGCGCGTCTGTTACGCGAGCCATAGCCGATACGACGACCACAGGCGCGCGCGCGTCCCGTCCTCCGACGATCTCTGCTGCCTGATTTATCGCAGCCGCATCCTGAACCGATGTGCCGCCGAATTTCATCACTATCATTAGTTCAGCCCTCAGTCTTCAGCTATCAGCCGTCAGTCGTCCGTCTTCAGCTATCAGCCGTCAGCCCTCAGTCTGATAGCTGATAGCTGATAGCTGATGGCTGGCATCAGCCGCATAGCACCGCCCCGCCGTTGACGTTTATGATCTCGCCCGTTATGTGACCGGCCAGATCGGACGCCAGAAAGAGTATCGATCCGGCAATGTCTTCGGCCGTAGCCACGCGATTGAGCGGGATGTTTGCGAGTATCTTTTCAAGCTCCCGCCTGTTGCGCAAAGAGCCGCTCGACATGTCTGTGTCGACCCAGCCGGGCGCGACCGAATTAACGGTTATACCATAAGGACCGAGTTCTGAGGCCAGCGATTTCGTCAAAGAGATTATCCCGCCCTTCGACGCCGCATAGTGCGAGTGAAAGGCTTCGCCCCTCTGGCCTGCGGTCGATGAGACTGTAATGATGCGGCCCGAACGTTCGGGCTTCATCGCCTGCGCCGCGAAATGGCAGCACGCATACACCCCTTTGAGGTTGATATCGATGGTCTCCTGCCAGATCCTCTCGTCAAGCTCATCGACCGCGCTGCCGGTCCACACGCCCGCGTTTGCGACCGCTATGTCTATGCGACCGAATTCCGAGAGGGCGCTCTCGAATAGCGCCCTCACCTCGTCGAATTGCGAAACATCCGCTTGCACGGCGATGGCTCGGACGCCCAGCGAGCGGGCGCGCTCGGTTATGCGCGAGGCTTCCGCTTCGTGCCTGAAATAGTTGACGATCAAAGATGCGCCTGCTTCGGCGAGTTTGATGGCCGAAGCAGCGCCTATGCCCCGCGATGCGCCTGTTATCAGCGCGACCTTGCCGCTTAAACTTATCATTGCTTACCTCCTTCACACTGGCAGCAGAAGTTCAGATAAAGATTTCTTTCTTCGTCCAGCCAACAGGTCTGTCGTGACATGCTATGAGCGTGGACTCTGAATATCTGCGGCCTGGTTCAAGTCAAATCATCCGCCTGCGATGGCCGGGACTATCGAAAGCTCGGCTCCTTCGGGAACTTGCGTCGACAGGCCATCTAAAAACCGCACGTCTTCGCCGTCGACGTAGACGTTTATAAAGCGGCGCAGTTGGCCTGTGTCATCGCACACGCGCGATTGAAATCCCGGATACTTCAGGTCCAGCCGCTCGATGACCTCTTTCACGGTCCCGGCTTCTACTTCCACAGTTTCGGCATCGCCCGTCAGCCTTCGCAGCGGCGTCGGTATGTTAAGTGTGAGTGACATATCGTTTCTCCTTTCATGAGCATTCGGTTATTCGCAAGTATCAGCTATCAGCTATCAGCTAAAAATTTTGAACCACAGATGACACAGATTTCACAGATAGATAGAAGGAAGAAATTTTTATCTGTGTTATCCGTGTTATCTGTGGTTGAATACCGTCCCTGATGGCTGACGGCTGACGGCTGATAGCTGACCACTCCCTATTATGCGTTCGAACTGAGCGAGGCGCGCTTCGATCACGGGCGGCCAGGCGAGCCTCACCGCGTCGAGCGTCTTCAACCCGTTGCCCGTTATGGCGATGACCGTCAATTCATCGGGATCGATGCGACCCTGCTCGATCAATTTCCCGGTCACGGCGACCGTCACGCCTCCTGCGGTTTCGGTGAATATGCCTTCGGTTTCGGCAAGCAATCTTATGCCTGCGCTGATCTCTTCGTCGGTCACGTCTTCAGCCCAACCGCCGCTCTCGCTGATTATGCCCGCAGCGTAATAGCCGTCCGCAGGGTTTCCGATGGCGAGCGATTTGGCTATCGTGTCGGGCTTGACCGGGCGTATATCGAGAGAGTTTCGCTTCACGGCATCCGTAATCGGGTTGCAACCCGTAGCCTGCGCCCCGTACATGCGCGTCTTCACTTCGCTTTCGAGAAGGCCGAGCCGCTCAAGCTCTTTCAGCCCTTTGTATATTTTCGTGATGAGCGAGCCTCCGGCCATCGGCACAACGATGTTTGCGGGCGCGCGCCAGTCGAGTTGTTCGGCTATTTCGTAACCGAAGGTCTTCGAGCCTTCGCCGTAAAAAGGTCTGAGGTTGACGTTGACGAATCCCCAGGGATAGCGGTCGGCGATCTCACTGCACAGGCGGTTCACGTCGTCATAGTTGCCGCTCACGGCTATGACATGCGCGCCGTAGATCGAGGTCGCTGTGATCTTGCTCGGTTCGAGGTTTTCGGGGATCAGAATGTATGCGGGCAATCCTGCTGCGGCTGCGTTTGCGGCGACAGAGTTCGCGAGGTTGCCCGTCGATGCGCACCCTACTGCTTCGAGATCGAACTCGCGCGCTTTGTTGATGGCGACCGCCGTCACGCGGTCTTTGAATGATAGGGTGGGATAGTTCACGCTGTCGTTTTTGATGTAGAGATTTCTGAGGCCGAGCGACGCGGCAAGCCTGTCAGCGCGAAGCAGGGGGGTTGCGCCGCTCGCTCGTCCCACGACGGGTTCAGAATCCAGAGGCAATAGCTCACGATAGCGCCAGAGCGAATGGGGGCGCGATTTTATTACCTCGCGCGTCAGGGCGCGAGAGATTGCGTCGTAATCGTAGTCGATCTCCAGAGGCGCAAAACAATCTTCACATCCGGCTGCGAGACGTTTGGGATACCACCGGCCGCATTCCCGGCATTTCAATCCTTTGACATAACTCATCGGTTCATCTCCTTTTCGGGATTGGCCGCCCGACGCTAGAGGTCGGGCGGGCGATGCTTACAGCCTCGGAGGCGAGAGCATGAAAAAAAGCCCCGCGCCAAACCAGCGCGGGGCCTTTCGATCTCCGGGCAGTTTAGCAGTTTTTTACGTGGAGCAAGTAGCCTTAAATCGCCACGTATCATTATTTTAAAGAACAAAACGAAAAGCCCTGCGCTAAACCGGCGCAGGGCTTCGAAAAATCCTAGCGATTTAGCACATCTTTAACGTGGAGCAATTTGCATTAAATCACCACGCTTGATTGTCAAGAACCGCAAGATACACCGAAAGGGCGCAGAGTGTCAAGGAAAAGTTTTGTGTCTTTCGTAATGCCCGCGCGAAATCATGCGTTCGACGGGCGGCCCACGCGGACGATTGCGCGAGCGAGCACACCGGCAGCAGCCGACCCAATCGTCGTCACATCGGCCCTAAGCTCTCCGGTCGAGAGCGCAAACACCGTGTCGCCATCGAACATCGTGTGGACCGGACGAATGGCGCGCGCCATTCCGTCGTGGGCCATCGAGGCCACCCTTCGCGCCTCGGCTTTTGTGAGCGCGGCATCCGTAGCGATGACGGCGAGCGTTGTGTTTTCTATAGGCGGGAACTTATCAGGTGGAAGCGATGCTGATATTTCATCTCGCGCGGCGGGCGCTTGCTCCAAAGCTCTTGCGGTGTCGAGCCAGCCTCGTCCGTCGGGCGAGAGAGCGCCCGCAAGTATCTGCCCGCTTGCCGGATCGATTATGTCGCCCAAAGCGTTGACTACGACGAGCGCGCCGACCGTAGCGCCGTTGCCGAGTTTTATCGAAGCAGTGCCTACCCCGCCGGGCGAGGCCTTATGGATTCCCAAAATCTTGCCGACCATAGCGCCCGCGCCTGCACCGACCTGTCCCTCTTCGACACCATCGGCGGTCGCGCGCTCACAGGCTTCGTATCCCATTCGGGAGTCGGGCCTTATGCGCGCGTCGCCTACCGCAAGGTCGTAGATTATGGCGGCGGGAACTATGGGCACGCAGGCCGCTCCCATTCGGAAGCCCACGCCGCGCTCTTCGAGGTAGCGCACGACACCGCACGCAGAGTCAAGCCCGAAGGCAGACCCTCCCGCAAGCACTATCGCATGCACGCGCTCGACCAGGTTGCCGGGAGCGAGCAAATCGGTTTCGCGCGTGCCGGGCGCTGCGCCTCGCACGTCGACGCTGGCGATAGCGCCTTCCTTCCCGCACAGCACGACCGTGCAACCCGTGCGCGCCGTCAGGTCATGCGCATGACCTACCTTTATGCCCGGAACATCGGTGATCGCTCCTTCGCTCATTCGTCCGTCGTCCTTCGTCAGGGGTCAGGGGTCAGGGTTAGCCATCAGCCATAAAGATTTCTTTCTTACAGCCATCAGCTATCAGCCGTGATGCGTGATAAATCCACAATCCCCTTCATCCCTCATCTTTCATCCCTCATCCTTCCCTGACCCCCGACCACTGACCACCCTTCTGATAGCGAAAAGGTAACGCAATTCGACAAATCGCGCTACCTGTTTGAGAGAGAGATCAGGTATAATGCCTCTGCTCGCGCTTGTGATTATTATTTCCCGACGGATGTTTTATTATGACTTCGCCTTCACCAGACTACTCCAGCCTCCACGTCAAAGGCGGATTGATAAGAGCGCGCTTTCTGTTCGTGGCCCTCAATCACAGTCCCAAGACCTGGGAGCGAGTTCTTGCGCGCCTCGAAGAAGAAGACCGCCGCGCCCTTGCAGAAATCGTCATAGACGACTGGTATGGGCTTGAGACGCTCGACCGTGTCGACCGCGCCATCGCCGATGAACTCGGCGGCGACCCTCAAGATATGTTCAGAGAGCTTGGCGAGTTCTCAGCGACATCGAGCCTCTCAGGGCCATACAGCAGCCTGCTCAATCCCGACATACACAGCTTCCTTACACAATCGTCGCTCATTCACCATGCCTATCAGGATTTTGGCTCCGCCTCTTATGCGCCATTGAGCGAGACGAGCGGTTTGCTGACGATTCAATACGACACGCCGCCACCTCAGAGCTTCTGCATAAGCGGGAGCGCATACTTTCGCCGCGCCATCGAATTATGCGGCGCGCGCTCGGCCCGCATAACCCACTCGCGCTGCTCGGCCCGAGGCGACTCGGTTTGCGAGTTCTATATCACCTGGCAACCGTAGTTCAGCTATCAGCCATCAGCTATCAGCTATCAGACCGGGGATAGATGACTGATAGCGGAAGGCTGACGGCTGATGACTGAAGACTGAAGACTGATAGCGGATGGCTGATGGCTGACGGCTGATCAATGACGAGGGCGGGCTGCCGGCACGCGGAACACAAAAGCGATCTGTCAGTGTTCCGGATTCGACGGCCCGCCCGGCCTTCAAGCAGCCGCACCTACCTCGAAATGGATTGCACGGTTGCCCGGTCAATCGCAAAGGAGCAGGTCGGCGTTTCGACCCGGCCCTTCGTATGAAGAGCCGGATTCGAAGCCTGTTGAGGTGATAACACACCACACCCTACGGCTCAATAGTTAATATGCCTATAGTCGCAATGCTTGCGCGCTCGTGTGATATACTGACTGCCGCATCTCAGGCATGATGCAACGAAATATGGAATATCAGAGCCGGATGCCCGCGCGGGTTTTCGCGCCAACCGGCGAAATCACCTGGAGCGGCCCGTTAGTGTTTTGGAGATCTGGATTATGAAAGTATCTTTCCCTGAGCGATTCAATATGGCCGAGTATTTTCTCGATCACAACATCGAGGAAGGGCGAGGCGACCGGGTGGCGGTCTACTATCGCGACGAAGAGTTCACCTACGCAGAGGTCCGGCAGATGGCCAATCGCTGCGGCAATGCGCTGCTCTCTCTCAGTATCGAGATGGAAGACCGAGTGCTCATGGTGCTGCCAGATTCCATTGAATTCGTAGCCACATGGTTTGCCATAGCGAAGACGGGCGCGGTCATAACGATGGTCAATACCATTTTGCCGACCGCCGATTACGACTATTACCTCGACTATACGCGGGCGAAAATCGCCATCGTGGACGTTTCGGTGATGGAGCGATTCGCGCCCGCCGCGTCCCGCTCACGTTATCTCAAACATACGATAGTCGTGGGCACGGAGAAGTCCGGCAGCATCACGGGCGTCGAAGGACATTCCCACATTCATCCTTATGAGCGATTGATGGCCGATGCATCCGACAGGCTTGAGACTGCGCCGACCTCGCGCGATGACTTTGCTATATGGCTCTTCACTTCAGGGTCGACCGGGCACCCGAAAGCTGCCGTGCATTTTCATCACGACCTGCCTTACAACACCGAGTGCTACGCAAAACAGGTGCTCGGCATAAACGAAGGCGACCGCACACTGAGCGTCCCGAAACTCTTTTTCGGCTACGCGACGGGGACTAACATGATGTTCCCATTCGCAGTAGGCGGACAGACCGCCCTGTTTGCCGAACGCTCCACGGCAGAGACTATGTTCGAGATGATACAGAGATACCGCCCGACCATACTGACAAGCGTGCCGACCATGATAAACGCAATGCTTCGGATAGAAGGAGCGAGCGAGCGATACGATCTCTCTTCTTTGCGCTTCTGCCTTTCGGCGGGCGAGGCGCTCCCGCCTGAGCTTTACAATCGCTGGGTCGATACGTTCGGCGTAGAGATACTCGATGGCATTGGGTCTGCGGAGATGTTTCACATATACATATCGAACCGTCCGGGCGATGTCGTATTGGGCAGCCTGGGGCGCATAGTGCCTGGATACGAGGCGAAGATAGTGGACGCCGAAGGGCGCGAGTTGGCGACGGGCGAAATGGGTACGCTCAGGATCAAGGGCGATTCGGCAGCCTTGTGTTATTGGAACGCGCATGAAAAATCGAAAGAGACATTCGCGGGCGACTGGTGTACGACGGGCGATCAGTTTCGAGTGGATGAGAAGGGTTATTACTGGTATTGCGGCCGCACGGACGAGATGTTGAAAGTGAGCGGGATATTCGTCTCTCCCACCGAAATAGAGAATTGTTTATTAGAGCACGAAGCGGTGCGCGAATGCGCCGTCGTGGGGGCGAGCGACGAGCAGGGACTCGTCAAGCCCAAAGCCTTCATCGTGGTGTCGGAAGGCGTCGAAGCGAGCGAGGAACTCGAACGCGAGTTGAAAGAGTTCGTCAAGGGAACGCTTGCGCCATACAAGTACCCCCGATGGATAGAGTTTCGAGACGACCTTCCGAAAAACGACCGGGGCAAGATAGATCGAAAATCGTTGAAGGAGTAGTCAGGTTTGCCAAGTCATAGAACCGACCATATGATTTGTGATGATAATATGATCAAAAGGAATGAAGTATGGGATCCAAGATATACGACTTTTTAACTGAAAGCTTACTGTTTGATGAGTCCTTAATTCAGGAGCAATTTAGCAGTGTTTCTGAACAAGACATAAGAACGGCCCTTCGGGACTATAGGGAATTCTGTCTTTCAAATAAGGATGAGCTTGAAAACGAAATTAATAAAGATAGTTCGAATCTCAAAGTATTCTCTGGAGTAAAAAGCACTGACGTGCAACTTCTTAAGCAAAGCGCTTTCTATGTCGAGCAACACATCCTCTATGACCCCCTTTTCCCATTGACGTATGAACCTGACCAAATTCCTGAAACCATAAGTCATTACTTCGGGTTTGGCAGCCAGTCTCTTGACAGGATAAGTCTCTCAAAAGTATTGCAGTATTTAAAAGCCCTCACACCGGCCGTTGCCGCGAATTATGTAAAACTCCTTCCGACAAGCTATTTCTTTGAGCCTCCAAAGAATTTCCCTTTAAGGTTTTCTGAGAACCATTTTGCAGATGCCGTACCAAAACCCTTGCTTCCTTTTTTTCACAATAATGCTATAGTCCGGTCAATAACAACATTAGACGGGGCCAGGATTATTGAGCCATCCCTCTATCCGTGCAGAGAGATATTTATTGAATTCGAAGATGACTTTGGAGGCGATGGTTACGGCTATTTTCTGGCCAATTGCGAATTGGAAGACACTGGAGAAGAAGGAACTTTTAGCGGCTATATACACTTGCCACAGACACAGCCGGACCCAGAATACTTCAATGCCTGGCTATTCCAATCGATTAATCAAACGGCGGAGAAAGTATACAGAAAAATCCTCTTAGAGAACGTATTGGCTTCAAAGTTCAGAGCCTCTTATCTCTCTGAGTCTGAATTTGTATTCCGGCTTTTAGAGCAGTTCCTTCCTCACAAGGAAGGTGTGCAAACTAACACAGCTAACATCCTTTTGAACTTAGAACTCCCATTTTTGGAACACGTCGATTTAGAAACTTTGATGAAAATCCGGACAGATGAGGGAGAAGCCTTTCAAAGTTTCCGACTGGAACTAGATAAACAGCTAAGAGATTTGCGGCTCATTAAGGATTCAGAGCAAGTAAGAATCAAAGCCGAGAACATCTTACACGAATTAGGCCAAGTACAGGTACATCAAATTGACCGCAAGCTGAAACAATTGAAAAAGCAAGGACTGGCAAGTGCTATTATCATTTTTGGCGGGTTATTAGGAGCAATCCAAACAGGCGGATGGAGTTTGGTAACAACAGCCGTAGCACTTGCAACGGGATATAGATCATTTTCGGAGTATGAGAGCCAAGTAAAACAGAACCCCGTTTTTTTTCTGTGGAAGGTACTGAAACAGAATCGCAAGAACTGAAGTAATAAGCCGCAGCCTGACTTTCAAAGAAGAGCGATTGACGGCTTGTTTCGTCGCCGTCAAAATATGAATTGTAATGTTTCGGGGGAGTATAGCTATGGACGAAATGCTGACGATTGAAGAGATAAAATCGAAATACGATTCGGAATGGGTTTTGATCGGAGACCTGCAAACGAACGAAGCTCTGGAAGTGCAGGGCGGCAAGGTACTTTATCACAGTAGTGATCGAGAGGAGTTCGACCGTAAGGTTTTGGAATTTCACCCTGAACGGTTCGCTGTTCTATACACTGGAAAGATACCTGAGCAAATGGAGTTCGTGTTGTGAGTTTCGCTTTCAACGCACATCAAGGATTAATCATTGTTCGAACTGAAATATGGGGATCTTCTGGCAGCGGTGTCCTCTCACTTGCTCTTGATACAGGCGCGACTTCTACACTGGTCAATCAGAGTCGACTCATGCAGCTTGGCTACGACCCTGCTGTTGCTCCAGATCGCTTACAAATATCAACGGCGAGCGGAATCGAATTTGTTCCTCGTCTAACAGTAGATAAGATCACAGCTTTAGGACAGGAACACACAAACTTTCCTGTTTTATGTCACACTTTACCGGCAAGCGCAGGCGTTGACGGGTTGATCGGTTTGGATTTTTTCCGAGGACAGACGTTGACTATTGATTTCCGAACCGGACAAATATCGCTCAGTTGAAGAGTAATTCCTGTTGGTTGACAGCCTTTCACCGCGCAGCTTAGGCTATCGTTTTACTATTTGCGCATGGAAGGTGACGGATGCTCGATATAAATTTCGTTCGCGCCAATATCGATTTGACTAGAAAGAAACTCGATGAGCGTGGCTTTCCGCTCGATGCGTTTGATCGCTTCACCGAACTTGACGAGCGACGCCGCTCGCTCATCGCCCGGCGCGATGATCTCAATGCCACTCGCAATCGCGCGAGCCAGGAGATCGGCAAACTCATGAAAGCCGGTCGTAAGGAAGAGGCCGAATCCCGCCGCGCCGCTGTGCGCGAGGTGGGAGACCATATCGCTGCAACCGAAGCCGAACTAGCAGGGGTCGAGGGCGATTTGAATGAATTAATGTCGGCCCTCCCGAACCTGCCGCACGATAGCGTCCCTGTTGGCGCGGACGAATCGGCCAACCTCGAAGTCAAGCGATGGGGTGTGCCGCCCGCTTTCGATTTCGAGCCGCGCGATCACGTCGAACTCGGCACCGCTCTCGGCATACTCGACCTTGAGCGAGCGGCGAAGATAGCGGGCGCGCGATTTGCAATACTTGCGGGCGCGGGCGCTAGGCTCGAACGCGCGCTCATCAATTTCTGCCTCGATATGCACACGCGGCGTCACGGCTACAGGGAAGTCCTTCCCCCCTTCATAGTCAATGCCAACCCCCTTTTCGGCACGGGGCAGTTGCCGAAATTCGAAGAAGACCTCTTCAAGCTCACGGACGAACGCGGGCTTTATCTCGTTCCCACTGCCGAAGTGCCGCTCACGAACATTTACTCGGACGAGATACTCGACGGCGCAGAGTTGCCCATAAAGATGACCGCCTATACGCCCTGCTTCAGGTCCGAAGCGGGCAGCTACGGCAAGGATACGCGCGGGCTGATTCGTCAGCATCAGTTCGACAAAGTGGAACTCGTGAAGATCACGCGGCCCGAAGAGTCTTATCAGGAACTCGAATCCTTGACCTCGGATGCCGAAGCGGTGCTCGAATCGCTCGGACTTCCCTTTCGCACGGTGATACTCTCTACGGGCGATATGGGATTCGCTGCGGCCAAGACCTACGACATAGAGGTGTGGCTGCCGAGCCAGAACACCTATCGCGAAATATCTTCCTGTTCGAACTGCGAATCGTTTCAGGCGCGGCGGGCGCGCATCAGGTTTCGCCGCGAGCAGAAATCGAAACCTGAATTCGCGCATACGCTCAACGGCTCAGGGCTTGCGATAGGCCGCACGTGGCTTGCGATACTTGAAAACTTTCAACAATCGGACGGCACAGTCCTCGTCCCCGAAGCTCTGCGCCCTTATCTCGATGGGATGGAGAGAATCGAGAGGAAATGATGAACGCAGAACGATACGGAAGAAAATCAACCACCGTATTGCACGGATTGCACAGTGGAA
The DNA here is from genome assembly GCA_022615215.1 of Blastocatellia bacterium. Classification (GTDB taxonomy): domain Bacteria; phylum Acidobacteriota; class Blastocatellia; order UBA7656; family UBA7656; genus JAKEHD01. The sequence goes on along the minus strand of JAKEHD010000574.1, from coordinate 28 downwards.
GGCAGGGCCTTCTACAAAAGCTTTCTTT
>JAKEHD010000573.1 GCA_022615215.1 Blastocatellia bacterium | reverse complement strand
GCTGACGGCTGATAGCTGATAGCTGACGGCTGACGGCTGACGGCTGATAGCTTCACTGGTCGTCGTTCTTCGCGAACCACAGGTCTTTGGGCGTTATGAATGGTGCAAGCAGATGAAGGGTCACTCCTTCGAGGTCGGTTCGGTATGCGACGAAGCTGCGCCTGTGAGCGAGGAATGCGCAGGGTGCGTCTTCGATCAGGAGTCTCGTTATTTCTCTGTACATCTCGGCTCTCTGTTCGCGATTCATCACCGAGCGCGCCTGCTCGGTCAGGCGGTCGAGTTGCTTATTCGTATAACCGGCAGTGAATATATTTCGATTGCGCGAATTGAAGAGCACATAAGTGAAGTTGTCAGGGTCGGGATAATCCGCAAACCAGTCACGCCCGGCTATCGGCACATGTTCGAGCTTAAGCCCCCGCTGCATCTCTTCGGCCTCGACATAGTGGAACCCTGCGCGTATACCTACGAGCGCCAGGTCTTCTTTCAAACACTCGACGGAGGTGCTCACAGATTCGGGCCACCAGATTTCGGTGTCGAACCCGTCTTTGTATCCGGCCTCGTCAAGCAGCGCGCGCGCCCTTTCGATGTCCCGTCCGTAGCCTCGTTCATCGGGGTCGTATCCGAGCAGACCTGGCGGAATCGGACCTGCGGCGGCTTCGGCCATTCCGTCATAAACGGCGCTCAAAAATCGTTTGCGGTCTATCGCGTAGGATATGGCCTGTCTCACTCGCCTGTCTGAGAGGGGAGGCTGTCGGCAATCGAAGACGAGCATGCGCGTTTGAAGCTGCACCGCTTCCAGCACATGGACCTCGCCCGCGCGCTCCTTCAACTCGGTTAAATAGGTCAATGGAAGATCGCCCATATAATCGAGTTCCCCGCGCACGAAGGCGCTATATATATCTTCGGCGCTCATGCCGAAGGAGACTGTGAGGCGGTCCACGTAAGGCATCTCCGGGTTCCAGTAATTCGAGAATCGCTCAAGTTCCACCTGATGGTCGGTTACGGGCGCAGACACACGGAACGGGCCTGACCCCACCGGTCCCGTCGAGAAATCCGAATCCGCGTAAAGATTTCTTTCTTGGTAAAGATTTCTTTCCTGGCGTTCCACCTCTTCGCGCGGCAGTATGTATGCGTAATCCATGCAGAGCGTGGAGAGGAAGAAGGCCACCGGCTGGACGAGTTCCAGTTTGACCGCCCGCTCGCCTGCGACCTGAATGCCCGCAACCGTGTTGGCCTGGCCCGACATGAAAGCTTCGGCCCCGTCGAGCGCCCTGAAGACCCATCCGGCGGCGGCTTCGTTTTGCCGCATCTGCCGCTCGAAGCTGTACTTTACGTCGTCGGCCCGCACGCGGCGTCCGTTGTGGAAGCGCGCGGTCTCGCGCAGGTAGAAGGTATATACGCGGCCGTCGGGCGAGATTTCCCATCGCTCGGCTATCGCGGGACGAATCTCGGCCCGCTCGCCGAATTGCACAAGCCCCTCGAAGATGTTCGATATGACTTCTATACGCGAAATCGAAGAGACCGTAGCCGGGTCGAGCGCAAGGTGCGAAGAGCGCAATGCGAAACGCAGATGGCCGCCGCGTTCGCTCGTCGGAAGTTGAAAGCCCTCGACCTCACGGTTGAGCAATTCGGCCTCGCGCACGAGGAGATCAACGGCGCTGTTTATGCCCGATATGGAGGTCTGGTTTCGCCTGACCACCTCTTTTATCGTTTCGATGGCGCGCAAAACCTGGTCCGCGCCCGTCGCCTGTTCGTCGGAAGCGGCGCGAATCTGCTTGACTATGGTGGTCAGTTCTTCCATGGCGCTGGCTATGTACTTCGACACCTGGGCCTGTTCGCCCGTAGCGCGCCGCACCTGTTCGGTGAGCTTGCTCATGTGAAGTGCGCGCTCGCCTATCTGCCGCGAGGTGAGAGCCTGCTCGCTTGTGGCGCGTTCTATCCCGCGCGCCTGCTGGCGCACGAGGTCCGCGGCTTCGAAAACGGTGTGGCTCTCGGCGGCCTGCACGCCCGTCGCATCGGCTATCAAAGACAAGCGGTCGGACGAGGCGTTCGTCTTCTCACGAATCTCTGTGAGCACCTGTGACGCCCGCGAAGCGAGATCCACGCCTTCATCTGCGCGGCGGCTTCCTACACGGACGCGCTCTATGGTTTCGTTCACGTCCTGGCGGACGGCCTCGATCATCTCTTCGATTTCGCGAGTGGAGGCTGCGGTGCGCTCGCTCAGTTCTTTGATCTCGTCGGCGACTATGCGAAAGCCCCGCCCTTGCGGGCCGGCCTGGGCGGCAAGGATAGCGGCATTGAGCGCGAGCAGATGTGTGCGGTCGGCGATCTCATCGATGACGTGCGTGACCTCGCCTATCTTTTCGGAGCGGCGGCCGAGCCGTGTGATGGTTTCGGCCGCGGCGTCTATGGCCTCTTTGATATTGGAGACGCTCGCGGCGGTGTCGGCGACTATCTGGCTGCCCGCGTCGGCCGAGCGCGCCACCTCTTCCGCGAGCAGGGTCGCTTCGTTGACCGAACGGCATACACTCTGGGTGGAGTTGTCTATGGCCTCCATTGAGCGGGCGGTCTTTTCGGCAGACTCGGCAAGCGCCTCTGTGGATTCGGCAACCTTGCGAATGCTCGTGGCCATCTGCTCGATTGCCGAAGTGGTCTCTTCTACGAACTGCGCGAGTTCGTCCGCGTTATGGGAGACCTGATCTATGGAGGCGGCCATCTCGGTTATCGAAAGCGAGGTCGACTGGCTGAGATCGGAAAGCGTTTGGAGTATGCCGCCGACCGAGCGCATGGATGCGTTGATTTCGGAGATGGACCGGGAAGTCTCTTCGACCGATTTTGCTTCGTCGATTACGCCTGCCGAAAGGGCGCGGGTTCCGCGCAGCACTTCGCCTACTACGGTGTCTATGGAGTCGGCCGCGCGTTGAAGCCGCCCGACTATGTAGCGCAAGCGCCGCGCCAGTCCGTCGAGATTGAGCAGGAGTTCCCGGTCAGCCCCGCCGTTTATGCGGAAATCGAGGTCGCCGCGAGCTATGCGGGCCAGCAGATCGAAGACCTCCTGGTCCGGGGTCTCGCGCCCGGCCCGACGGGGCGGCGATTCTGCGGAACGGGAATTCCGAGACGTTTCCGGCGCATTGGCTTGTCTGTGGCGGAGATCGTCCATAGCGATTGATCAGAAGCCTCATGGTAACGGCTCGGTTCGGGCGAGTCAATTTGGATTACCGAATTCAGCCGTCAGCCATCAGCTATCAGCCATCAGCTATCAGCCATCAGCCATCAGCTAAAAGTTTCGAACCGCAGATCACAGTGGAAGGCAGGGCCTTCTACAAAAGATTTCTTTCTTCGATTTCACGGATAGATAGAAGAAAGAAATTTTTATCTGTGTTATCCGTGTTATCTGTGGTTGAATACTTACCCTGATAGCTGATGGCTGACGGCTGACGGCTGATGGCTGATGGCTGACCCCTGATAATAGACTCTTGCGCCGGTGCTGGTTTCAATCTACAATTGCCATATCCTGCCCCTGCGGTTCGACCTTCAAATATGTTGTTTGTGGCTAAAACTCCCCTGTAGCTCACGACAAGTTCAAGGACACATTCGTGCAAGGTCAACTCGGTGAGAAGCTCATTTCAGATTTGATACGCGAACTCGCTCGAAAGAAAGCGAATGGCCTGCTACGCCTCTCGCGCGGCAAAACCATCAAAGCCATATTCTTCGAGTCGGGCGCGCCGGTCTTCGCCATAAGCAACATAACGACCGAACAACTCGAACACAAACTCGTCAAAGACGGACTCGTAACCTTCGATCAGATCGAGCAGGCAAAACAGCGCGCGGAAAAGGCCAACCGGTTGGGTCTTGCGCTTGTGGAGATGGGGCTGCTCACAGATGAGGTGATGCGCAAGGCCGTGCGCGAACAGGTGATGAGCATAATCTGTTCGCTCTTCGAGTGGTACGAAGGCGAGTACATGTTCGACGAGCGAATGCGCGCGGTCCATGATGTGACTTTGGATATCGCCGTCCACGACGTATTGCTCGAAGGCGCACGGCGCGCAGCCGGCATCGAAGAGATAGCCCAGATTATCGCGCCGCCCGAAGGCGTGATCGTCCGCACAAGGTCGAACGGGATCAGTATGGATGCAGGCAAGCTCGTTCCGGTCGAAAGCTACGTGCTGTCGCGCATAGTCACTCCCACAGCGATAAGCGAAGTGAGCGCGCTCAGCGGACTGGGCGAGCAGGATGCGCATCGCGCCGTATGCGCGCTGATGGCGGCCGGGCTACTGAAATTGCTCAATGACGAGAGGGAACAGAAAGAGGGTCTTGAACCGGAGCAGGAAGAAGATTTGGAGCGTCTGCGCCAGGAAGTGAAGCGCAAGACGCACTTTTTCCGCTCGGCCGATTTCTACGAGGTGCTGGGCGTTACAAGGCAATCGTCTGCGGGCGAGATCAAAGCCTCGTACTATCAACTGGCCAAGAAATTTCATCCCGATCGCTATCGTCAATTGGATGATGCGGAACTTCATAACAGCCTCGAATCCATGTTCGCCAAAATCACACAGGCTTATGAAACTCTCAGCCAGCCGGGCCAGCGCGCGGCTTATGACGAACAGATACGCAAAGCATCCAAATCGCCTTCCGGCAACCCTGCTCCTTCGCCGGTCACGCACGCGCCGCCGATCGCGCAGAAACCACCCATAGCACAGACGCCGCCGGTCGCGCAGAAACCGCCCGTAGCACAGTCGCCGCCGGTCGCAAAGAAGCCGCCATCCGCGCACATACCGCCGATGGCGCAGATGCCGTCGCTTTCGCACCTGCCGCCGGTCCCGGCCACAACACCGCTCAGGCCCATTGAAAACCGTAAATCGAGCGGTGATCTGGGCAAACCGGACGGGTCGCCGGAAAAGGCTGCGCATTCGCCCGATTCCTCTAAAGAATCCGGCGGTGAGGTGAATCTGCCGCCGGGCGGAGTCAATCTCGTTCAGGCAGGGGAACAGTATTACCAACAGGGGCGCGCGCTCTTCGAGAAAAAAGAGTATCACAAGGCTGTGCATCTGCTCCGCGAGGCGATCAGAATGGACCCCAGTCGGCCGCAATACCATTTCCATCTAGGCTTGGCGCTCGTGCGCAATCCGCGCACGCGCCACGAAGCGGAAAGGCATCTGTCGAAGGCCGCCGAACTCGACCCCTACAGCGCGCAGATACGCTTGAAACTCGGCATGCTCTACAAAGAGATAGGTATGCCCAAAAAGGCCGAGAACTATTTCAAAGCGGCCCTCGTCATAGACCCGGAGAATCGCGTGGCCAAACGCGAGCTTAAAGGTGCGGGGGCGAAAGCCGAGGGCAAGAGTTTCTGGAAAGCCGACCTCGGCTCCATCAAACGCCTCTTCAAGAAATGATGCGTGATGCGTGATCCGGTCAAGGCAATCCCTGATTCATCGCATTTTCAAGCCTTGTGAATTACGATTCCGCGTGAAGACTCCAATTACTCGACTCTCAATCCGATGCTTCCGCCTCAGCCTCTACGGCTTCTTTCCCCTCGTCCCATATACTGACATGCCGGGTCTCCTTCAGGTATAGCGAGCCTACGACGAAGGTGATGAGCGCGACCGTGATCGGATAAACGAGACCCGCATAGATGTTCCCTGTGTGTTTGACGACCATCGAAGCTATGAAAGGCGTAAAGCCGCCGAACAGGCCGTTGCCTATGTGATAGGGCAGCGACAGCGATGTGTACCTGATCCTGGCCGGGAATGCCTCTACCAGATAGGCCGCTATCGGGCCGTAAACCATCGTCACGAAAAGCACCTGGATGAAGACCAGAGCGGTCAGCGCGACCGTATTGACCGGGTCTGAAAAAGCTTTCATCGCCTGATAGATGGGATAGTAACTCAGAGCGGCGATAAGGTTCCCTGCCATCATAATCCGTTTGCGACCGATCTTATCCGATAGCGCGCCGAACAGCACGAAGAAAGGCATCCCAAGTCCGAGCGCGACGGCGACGATGATGTTGGCGGTGACGAAATTCACCGTGAGCACGTTCTGCAAAAAGAAGAGCGCATAGAACTGTCCCGTGTACCAGACGACGGCCTGCCCTGCGGTAGCGCCGAACAGCGCGATCAGAATGATTTTCCAGTTGCGCTTGTTGCCGAAACTCTCTTTGAGCGGCGCGCTCGATGTTTTACCCTGCTTTTTCAGTTGAGCGAAGATGGGCGACTCTTTCAGCTTCAGCCTGATGTATAGAGACACCCCTACAAGCAGGAACGAGATCAGAAAAGGAACTCTCCATCCCCAGGCGCGAAAGGCATCTTCTCCGATAAAGAGGCGCGTGCCGAGTATGACTCCGAGAGAGAGGAATAATCCGAGCGTCGCGGTTATCTGGATGAAACTCGTATAGAACCCGCGTTTATGGTCAGGGACATGCTCTGCGACATATACGGCCGCGCCGCCATACTCTCCGCCGAGCGCGAGTCCTTGCAGCAGGCGGAGCAAAACCAGTATGAGCGGCGCTATGATACCGGCTGTCGTGTAAGTTGGCAGCAAGCCGATGGCGGTCGTCGCTCCGCCCATGATTATGAGCGTGACGAGAAAGGCGTACTTGCGGCCGACGAGATCGCCTATGCGCCCGAAGAAGATCGCGCCGAAAGGTCGGACGGCGAACCCTGTTGCGAAGGTCGCAAGCGTCAGAAGGAACGCGGCCGCAGGGTTATCGCCCGGAAAGAACTGGACTGAGATAATAACAGCGAGGCTGCCGAAGATATAGAAATCATACCATTCGATCATGGTTCCGGCAGCGGACGCGCTGATGACCTGCCAGATTTTATAATCATAATTCGCGACGCGAGGCAGCGAAGCGTCTTCAGGCATTGAGACATTGCTCCTTTATGAAGTCGAATTGATGATGCGCGATCAGCTTAATGAGAATGGTGGGTCAGGTCAATGCCCGGACGAAGAAATTGGCAGTGATGCATGATGATTTCCATGCAGGAGAGCAGAGGTGCAGGGGGGCAGGGGCGTTATGAAGGATGAGGGATGAGGGATGAAGGATGAATCTCCTCTATAGCTCTGGTTTTCATCCTTCCGCCTTCCGCCTTCATCCTTCCCTAATCCCCCTGCTTTCCTCACGCATCACGCTTGTATCTTTCGCTTGCCGCGACTATCGCCTGGCGGGCTTCGTCTGCGCCGCGCCAGCCGCTCGTCTCGGTCTGCTTGCCTTCAAGCTCTTTGTATATACTGAAGAAGTGTTCTATCTCTCTGAGCCTGTGCGGATGCACGTCCGTGTAATTGGCGAGGTTGCGCCATCGCGGTTCGTGAGTTGGAACGCAAAGGAGTTTTAGGTCTTCCATTCCCTGGTCGATCATCATGAGCATCCCTATGGCGCGGGCCTCGATCAGGCAGCCGGAAAAGGTCGGGTGCTCGACCAGCACGAGCACGTCGAGCGGGTCGAGGTCTGCCGCGCGAGTGCTCGGCACGAACCCGTAATCGCCCGGATAGTGCATGGGCGAATAGAGCGTGCGGTCCAGGCGGAAGAGATTCAGTTCCGTGTCGTATTCGTATTTGTTGCCGCTGCCTTTCGGGATTTCAACTATGATGTTGAAGACTTCGGGCGCGCCTTCGCCTGTGGGAACGTCTATGTATCGTTTCATCTATTTCCTTGAGCGCCTGACGGCTCGCGCCCTTAAAAGAGGCCGAGGCGGATTCCCAGGCGGCGTATGCTTCCGATGATGAGAACGGCTATCGGAGGGTAGATTATTATCCCAAGCAGAATGGCGGGAGACAATGCCGGCCCATAATGCAAAGGTAAAAACTTGCCCACTACATGTCCCAGGCCGAGCGAGACCATGTATCCGCAAATGAGGAAGACCAGCCCCGCTTTGCGGCTTATCACTTTGCCGCGCGGCGATTCCTGTCGAAAGACTGAGATCAGGTGTTTCGGCACCTCGTAAGTATAGCGAGCCAGTGCGAGCGAGAGGTTCTTTACGAGATAAACCAGTCCGCATATACCAAGCACTATAGTGAGCGCGCGGCCCGCAAAATCGAGATTCTCCATGATGGGCGGTTTTGCGGCCATGAAGTAAAAGGCCGCCAGAAAGAGAGGGACGACGAGCAAAACGGCGTGGCTGCGCGCGGCGGTTTCCTGGCGCTCGTGCGCTATCATCTCGTCTACCATGCGGTCGAACTCACGCTGAATGGCCGCCACCTCAGCCGCGTGAGAGGCATAGAAGGTTCTCTTTTGCCGCCCGTACTCGCCGCGATCGTAAGCGGCCCTACGGTTCGGGTCGCTCAACACCTGGTAGGCTTCGCTTATCTTCACGAACCGGGCGCTGGCATCGGGCGAGGCTGAAACGTCAGGGTGGTACTGGCGCGCGAGTCG
>JAKEHD010000008.1 GCA_022615215.1 Blastocatellia bacterium | reverse complement strand
TGGATTTGCCTGCCGCTTGTTAGGCAAAAACTGAGACTCACAGCGGGCGGAAGCCGATGGTATCTCTACTCAAATTGTCATTACATGCCGCGCGCAGTATAATCCGCTTTGAAGTTATGGAGGCAACAATATGAGACAGCAAGCCATAACAGTAGAATTGCCTGAAGATGTCTACGAGCGCCTGAAGCGCGCCGCGCGCGGAATGAACGGGACGGTAGAGCAGGCGCTGGCGAGCATTGTGAAAGCCGCGATGCCGTCATTAGAGACGATGCCGCCGCGATATCGTTCGGAACTTGAGGACATGGAATCTCTCAGCGACGATGGGTTGAGAGAGGTTGCTGAGAGCCGCATATCGGCTGCAAAGCAGTGGCAACTGGACCGACTTTCAATGAAGAATCAAATGGGCGAATTAACGCCGGAAGAGCAACGGGCGCTGACCCGGCTGCGTGACGAGACGGATCGCCTTATGCTTCGCCGATCTTATGCCTATATGCTTTTGAAATGCCGGGGACATCGTATACCTGTTCTAAACCACTGATCACTGACCACGGAACCACAGACAAACCAGCATTCATAATAGAAATCAAACTGAAACCTGGCTTCTCCGCCCGGCCTGCGCGGTGATAAAATCTTTTGGCAACGGCTGAAATTTAACTCGATACAGAGGCCATTATGATATATGCAGAGAACATTCTCGGACTCATCGGAAAGACCCCGCTTGTGAAGCTCAACAAGTTGACGAAGGGCATAAAGGCGCTTGTGCTTGCGAAGATGGAATCGCTCAATCCGGGCGGCTCGGTCAAGGACCGAATAGGCATCTCCATGATCGATGCGGCCGAGCGCGAGGGCCGGCTGAGGCCGGGCGGCACGGTCGTCGAAGCCACGAGCGGAAACACAGGCATAGGGATCGCGCTCGTGTGCGCCGTGCGCGGCTACAAGGCAGTCTTTGTGATGACTGACAAGTGCTCTGTCGAAAAGGTCCGTTACCTCAAGGCGCTCGGCTCTGACGTGGTCGTGGTCCCCGTTTCCGCGAAGCCCGATTCGCCCGATCATTATGTCAACACGGCCCGCCGCATAGCTAAAGAGACGCCTAACTCGATTTTCGTCTTCCAGTACGGCAATCCCTTCAACCCCGAAGCCCATTACCGCACAACCGGCCCTGAAATTTGGGAACAGACCGAGGGGCGCGTAACTCACTTCGTCGCGGGCGTAGGAACGGGCGGCACGATAAGCGGCGCGGGGCGCTACCTCAAAGAAGTGAAACCCGATATAAAAGTCATAGGCGCTGACCCTTATGGTTCGGTCTTCAAAACCTTTAAAGAGGCGGGCAAGCTTATGGAAGCGACGCCCTATCTGGTCGAGGGCATAGGGCAGGAGATCATTCCCGAAAACGTCCACATGAAATACATAGACCGGATCATAAACGTCACGGACCGGGACTCTTTCCATATAGCCCGGCGGCTTGGACGCGAAGAGGGTATATTCTGCGGAGGCTCGACGGGCACAATCGCCTGGGCGGCTTTGCAGGTAGCGCGCGACCTCGACAAAGACGATGTGGTGGTCTTCATCGTCTGCGACACGGGCGAGCGGTATCTGTCGAAGTTCCTCTCCGACGAGTGGATGAAAGAGAAACGCATGCTCGGCGTCGAAAAGATCACGGTCGGCCTGCTCAATCAACTCAAACAGGATGAGGCGACGCCGCGCCTCGTTTCGGTAGGCCCTGAACGTCAGGTGGGCGAGGCTCTACAGATGATGAACAGCTACGGGCTGTCGCAACTGCCTGTGATCGAAGAGGGTAAATCGGTCGGCAGCCTGCGCGAAGGCCGACTGATGGGCAAGCTGCTTGCGAACCGCGATCTCGTGCAAGCGCCCGTGTCCGAAGTGATGGAGAAGGGCTTTCCCATCGTGAACGAAGACATAGGCGTGGAGACCGCGGCCAAGTATTTGAAAAACTCTCCCGCAATCCTCGTCGAAGAGTACGGCCGCATAGTCGGAATAATAACGCGCTACGACGTGCTCGACGCTCAACCGTAGATATTGTGAAGACGGATTTGGTTTCAGGTCAACGAGGGGCGACCACAGAGCAAAGAGATCGTAAAGGCTGATTTGATCATAGCGCATCGAGGGGCGACCATCGTAAGGTCGCCCGTACAGGTCATTCAACCTTTATCGCACATAGATCGGGTTTGAGTAAATCCAGGGGCGCTGCTCGCCATCTACTGTAAGCCAGGCTTCGATACGATAGACTCCCTTTGCGCGCGGCTCGAATTCTATCCGGTCGCTCTCTACGGTTTTGACCTCCGCGCCGTTATGAAAGAGCTTCAACGTGCAGGCGACCGTCGTCGCGCCCCTGAGCCTCAGCCCTTGCGAAAGAGTCACTTCATCGCCCATCATCCTGACAAGCTTCGAGACGCCGCCCTGAGCGACAAAGGCGAATCCCGTCGGGTCGCAGAGCCAGTCGTGCGCGACATAAGCGTGACCGCTCCTGAGCGCATCGCGCACCGCCGCCTCCGTGAGCCGTTCAGCGAGTATGTGAGTGGTGACGTAATTCATGCTTCGCTCATAAGGGTCGAAGTCTAACCGGGCAATCAACTCGCCCGGCTTGCTCCCGGAGAGCAGCGCGGCCACTCCTGCCGATTGATTCGCATTGACGCGAGTCGTTCTCGGACGGCTTGAGATATAACCTATCTCAATCGAGTTTTCATCCTTTGCGGTGATCGTAAAGACCTGATTGTGATGGCAATCGTTTGCGGCAACGCCAGTGAGTCGATGCGACTGAGCATCGCGGTCCCATTTGGCGATAATCTCTGTGAGATAATCCTGCTGCGCGCCCATGACTTCTTGAGGGTATTCTGCGAGCGCGCGTTCTATTTGTCGAAGCCTTTCGGGGTCCATGAATGCGGTGCGGAGCCAGAGGTTGAACTCGGTCTCATCTTTCACATCCGTGTGATGATTGTATATCTCAAGTCCGTCGAGGTCTGCTGTGGGCCAGTCGAGTCTTTCCTCTACGTGCGAGAGAAATATATTTCCGCCGTCCGCTTTAACTGTGCGAATGAAGTCATCGCGCTCCGGGGATTCTCTGCCGCGAAGGGAAGCCATCGGATAGGCGAGAAAGCCTTTATGTTCGGCACCCGGTATGAAGAGCACTCCGTCGCGCAGGCCGCGCCAGCTACCAGTGATGAAATCGCGTTCGGGGCTTGGGTGGTCGGTCAGCATTATAATTTGGACGCCCGCGCGCTTTGCGTCAGCGAGCATCTCCGCCCTCGTGCCACCCGTGTGAGGCGAGTCCTCCGCGTGAGCATGCATTATGGCGCGATAATCTCCGAGGACTATTCGGAGATGGACTCCGCGCGGCATGTTCTTATATCGCAAACGATCCTTATGAACAGCGCGCAGACGTTCTATATGCATTCGCTCGACGGTGGTGTACTTTCTTCCGGGACCGAGCGGCGGCTTTTGACCGAACGGAGTTGCCGATGTGACGAGCAACAAAAATAGTATGGGTATGGTAAGGAGCAAGGGTTTCATTCTTCTATATCTTCAAGGCGTATGCCTCGACCCGATTTTATGCTTCGTCTTGCGCTCTCTATGCGCTGTAAAAATCGCGGATCATTTTCCAGGCGATAGTCGAACCAGTCATCCTCGGATTTAAATCCAATCAACACTCCCGCGGGCTTCCCGTGACGAGTTATTACTATCTCCTCTTTTTCCGCAAGGCGCAGGTATTTCGACAGGTCGTCTTTTATTTCAGATACTGCCACTTTCTTCATTCCGATTCTCCTAAACTTTCAAGCCACTCCTCAGCTTGCGATTTCGGAACGATCGCCAGGATTTCAACTGAGTCTTCCGACACGTCATAGAAGACCCGAATCTCATCCACGCGCAAACGATATTGCGGGCGAGAAATTCCTCGAAGCCTTTTTATGCGACTCTTGCTCACTTTCATGGGTTCGTGCCGCAAATGCTTTTCAATGGCGTCTCGCACCATTGCTCTCAAGTGAGCTTTCAATTTGCGTAAATCATCAACAGCCTCTGGCGAAAGTATAATGCTATAACGCATTCCAGCCAGAACATAGCCAAAAGTGAGCGATGCATCAAGTCGAATAGTTCAAAATGTGGAGAGCGGCTGTCGTTTTGCCTGACTCAGTTTGTCTCAAATACTAACCGCCAATGTAAATTCTCATCAATCGAGAGGCAACCGCTATTGCCTGAATATGGCTGCCGAATCGTGAGCGGCCAGCAAGCGGTACTCAGCGTTTCGAGATGGCATCGGTTGTCTGATTGTGCGACAATCAACACGCTATGGCGACAATGACCGTTCCAACCGTCACTGCTATGCAAGCTCAGGCAGAGGCCAGTCTTTTTTTGAGTGACCATCTGCCGGATCGCATATCGGCGAGCACGCCATCTTTGGATGAAACCGCTCAGGTGTGGCGCGTTCCTGTTATTCTCGCTTATCCTTCTCTCGGCGTTCTCGGCCAGGTAGGCGAGATCGTCGTGAGCGCCACCAAAGCAGGAGTGATCTCGTCGACGCCGGTCGACGAAATGCTGAAAACAGCACAGGCACTTGCCGAGAAACACCGTGATGCCATCGAAGCCCCTCTTCCATGAACAGGAAACTCGTTTCTCCGAAGAAAGAAATCTTTATGCGTGCCAGCTTGTCTATGCTTTACAATCAACCTTCAAACCTTTTTCAGCAAATCCATCCATCGCTTCCAGGCTTCTTCGCGTGCCCTCTTATTCGCCTCGCTCGCATTGGGCGCTTCGCCCGCTCGCATAAAGCCATGCCCCGCGCCTTCGTATATCACAGGCTCGTACCGCTTGCCCGTTTCCTTCATAAGCCCTTCGCTTTTCGGGATGGTAGCGTTTACTCGATTATCGCTGCCGCCATAGAAACCATAGACAGGGCACTTGATCCTAGCGATATCGTCTTTGACTTCAGGGCCTGTGCCATAAAATACGAACGCGGCTGCGAGGCTCGGCCGATTCGTGGCAAGGCGAAACGATTGAGAGCCGCCCCAGCAGAATCCTCCCACAACTACCTTTCCGTTAGAGGCGGGCAGCTTTGCCACGTGATCGGCTACGGCATTCAGATCAGCCGTCACCTGATCGGGCGGCAGAGCGTATATCGCCTCGCGCGCCGCGTCCCCGTCTGGAAAGTCGCTCGTCTTGCCTCCATTCGGACCCGAACCCGATAGCAGGTCGGGCGCGATGGCGATGTAGCCTGCCTCGGCCAACTGGTCGGCCATGCTGCGTACCCAGTCGGTCAATCCGCGATTTTCATGTATGACCACGATGGCGGTGGCTTTGCCCTTGACTTCCGGGTAGACCAGAAAGGAATGGACCGTGCGCGCGCCTGCCTTGACGGCAACCCATTCGTGATGGCGCGGGGATTTTTCCAGGCGCTCAAGGTCAGGGTTTTGCGCAAGCGCGACGGAAGACAACACAAGCACTGCGGCTGCGAGAATGAACGATCTCTTCATGTGAACCTCCTTCTTTCTTCGACCACAGATTTCACGAATCGTCGGAAGAAAGAAATCTTTATCTGTGTTATCTGTGTCATCTGTGGTTAATCCGATGTGAAATTTCTGAGACTTCTCCCTCACGGTCAGGGTACTGAATTCGGCTTTATCTATCCGAGCGAGATGACGGCTTTTCTTCGGATTGCGGTTTCAAACCGTTCGGCACCATAGGAAGCGACCTGAGCCGTATGCCCGTAGCATCAAAAATCGCATTGCCGACCGCAGGAGCGAGGCTGACTATTGGGGTCTCGCCCGCACCCGCTGAGGGCAGGTCTTTGCGGTCTACAAGTACGGTTTCGATTGCGGGGATGTCGCTGAAGCGCGGCACACGGTAACGCGAAAAACGCGGATTGAGTATCTTCCCGTCTTCAAACTTTATAGCTTCGAACATAGCGCCGCCTATGCCCATGATTATCCCGCCTTCGACCTGATTCTTCAGATGATCGGGATTTACGACAGCGCCGCACTCGAATGCCGACACCACGCGCACTATCTTGACCTGCTCGCCGTCGACAGAGATCTCCGCGCATGCGGCTATGTATCCCCCCTTCTCGAATCCGCCCGCGATTCCGAAACCCTGCCCCGAAGTCTTCTTCGCCTTGCCCCAGCCGAAGCGTTCGGCCGCCGCTTCGAGCACGGCTCGCAATCGCGCGTCTTCAAGGTTCTTCAATCGGAATTCGAGCGGGTCGATGTTCACGCTTCGGGCCATGTCGTCTATGTGCGATTCACGCGCGAAATGGTTTGCGGTCGCGGCAAGCGCGCGATAAGAGCCTGATCGCAAGGGCGAGTCTGCGGGATGATATTCGATCTTCTGGTTTGCGATCTCATACAACGGCCGGATGGCCGAGCCTCCCGAGTTGTAGTTGTGAAACTCCCAGGCCGTTATGGTGCCGTCGTTTTTCACGCCGCTCTTTATCTCTATTACGCCTGCGGGGCGGAAGTATGCCCACGTGAATTCTTCCTCGCGCGTCCACACGAGCCTCACAGGTTTTTTAGCGGCGCGGGCGAGGCGCGCGGCTTCTACGGCCGCTTCGCCTGTGTGCTTGCCGCCATAGCCCGACCCCGTATCGGGCACGATGACGCGAACCTGGGTTTCAGGAATACGAAACGCACCGGCCAGTTCGCTACGGACGCCGAACGGCCGCTGAGTGCCTGTCCATACGGTCAGCTTGCCGTCACGCCATTCGGCAAGCGCGGCGCGCGGCTCAAGCGGAGCGTGCGCTATGTAAGCTATGGTGTATGTCTCTTCGAATTTTTTATCGGCGGCATTCATACCTTCTTCTATGGAGCCGGTCGAGGTATTCGAGCGGCCCCTGCCGCCCTGCGATCCGCCGGTTCCCTTTTTCAGATGATCGAAAAGCTCACGGTCGGAAACCTGCGCGGGCGCTTTCCATTCGGCGCGGATGGCGGCAAGGGCATCCGAAGCCGCCTGCTCGCCTGGGGCCGTGACGCCTACGAAATCGCCATCGCGCACGACAGTGACTCCGGCCATGGCTTCGGCTTTTTGCGCGTCTACGGAAACGAGCGAAGCTTTGAAAGCGGAAGGGCGCAAAACTTTTCCATGCAACATGCCTGGAAGCGACATGTCGGGCGTGTATTTGCGTTTCCCCGTCACCACCGCGCCCGCGTCGACCTTCGGGACCGACTTGCCTGAAATCTTCCATTTGTCGGCAGGGGTGATGGCGGCGCTGTCGCTTATCGTCTTGACGAGTTTCTGGCCTTTCGTAAGCTGGCCGAAGGCAAGCGATTGCTTCGTTCCTGAGCGAAGGACTTTTCCATCGGCGACGGTGAGCGCACTGCGGTCTATTTTCCATTGCTCGGCGGCGAGGTCTATCAGGAGTTCGCGTGCGGCGGCCGAGACTTTGCGAAGCTGCGCGGACATCGTAGGGGTTGTGCGGCTGCCGAAGGTGCCCATGTCGTAAGGCGTCAGATCCGTGTCGGCCATAACCAGACTGATCGAAGCCATCGGGAGATGAAGCTCTTCGGCGACTGCTTGAGTGAGCGACGTGCGAATGTCCTGCCCAACTTCGGTCTTGCCCGTGTAGACAGTGACCGAGCCGTCTTCTGCTATGTGCAGCCAGCTTCCTATATCTTGAGGCACAGGGCCAGGCCCGCGACGGCGGCCCCCGCCCGATTCCTGAGCAGTAACCGAATCCTTGAGCAGCAGGACCACGAATAGTCCTCCGCCCGATACTTTGAAGAAGTCGCGCCGGTCCATATCGAAGCGATAGGCGGGTCCGGCATGAAGCTCGAAGCGTTCGGGTTCTATGTAGATTTCAGGAGTCTGTTTACGGCTCATCTTACACCTCCTTTTTGCGCGGCCTTGCGTATGGCGGAGACGATTCGCGGATAGGTGCCGCAACGGCAGACGTTGCCTTCCATGAAGCGAATGATCTCCTGCTCGCTCGGATTATACTGCGCGCGGGATGAAATGACGGTTTTGAGATACCATCGGCTTCCGCCCGCGAAGAAAGAAATCTTTATGTGAGTCTCAGTTTTTGCCTAACAAATG
>JAKEHD010000572.1 GCA_022615215.1 Blastocatellia bacterium | reverse complement strand
AGAAAGGCAAAGCCATTGCTCGTCGCTCCAAAGGGTTCTTCTACATTCAACTCACTGAGCGCGAAGATGGCGATACTCAACCAATCGCTTGCGGCATTGACCCCGGTTCAAAGAAAGAAGGAATCGTTGCCAAGAGCGAGAAACACATCTTCATCAACATACAGGCTGACGCTCTTACTCATGTCAAAGATGCGATAGCGACAAAACGGGAGATGCGAAGAGGCAGACGATTCCGCAAGACACCTTGCAGAGAGAATCGAAAGAACAGATCGAGAAGTGGAATACCACCTTCCACAAAAGCGCGTTGGGAGTGGAAATTGCGAATCTGCAAATGGCTTGCTCGCCTTTATCCTATCTCTGTATTTGTAGTTGAAGACATAAAAGCAAAGACCACAGGCAAGAGCAGATGGGATAAGTCATTCTCTCCGCTTGAAGTCGGAAAGCTTTGGTTCTACGAAGAACTTCAACGACTCGGCTCTATAGAACTCAAACAAGGATGGGAGACGAAAGAACTCAGGGACTTGTATGGACTAAAGAAGATAGGAAAGAAAACTGCTAACGACTGGCACGCGCATTGTGTAGACGCCTTCGCGCTGGCGGCTTCGGTTGTTGGTGGTTTCGTTCCAGATAACAAGATTCTTACTTTGCTGTCACCAATCAGACTGCATCGCAGGCAGCTTCATCGGTTGCAACCGGAAACGGGTGGCATTCGCAAGCCTTATGGAGGGAGTCGGTCAAAGGGATTCAAGCGGGGATCATTGGTGAAGCATATCAAGAAGGGATTCTGCTATGTGGGAGGGTATTTGAAAGACAGAATCTCATTGCATTCTCTTCAGGATGGGAGGCGATTGACACAACAAGCGAAGCCTTCTGATTGTAAATTTGTATGTTATCTAAGCTGGCGCTTCTCCGCTCCCTAAAGGAAGCGGTCTCCGCGTCTTTATCGAAAGGTTTTTGATGAAAAAGCTTTTTATAATAATTTGCCTCACCTCAACAGGGCTATCGGCAATGGCGACCGACGCGATTGCCCAGCGCCGGGGTGCGCCGGTAAGTCCTCAGCAGATTGCACAAGCAAGGAACCGTCAGAGACAGAACATTCCACCGAACCGGCAGCGCAGACAAAGATTGCCGGGAGACCAGGTGAATAGAGACCCCGCATTGAGAGGGGATGCGCAACCGGGGCGGCCGTTGCGCCCGGCAGAAGCCCGCCGCCAGGTTCAGCAACAGGCGTTTCAAGCCATCGGATTGACCGCAGATCAGCGCCTGCGAATGGAAAATATACACCGCCGTTTCGAAGACGACATTATCGCATCGGGCCGCCGCGTGCGCGAGGCTCGCCGCGCGCTCGAAAGCGCGATCATGAGCGAAGACTTCGATGAGTCGCTCATAAATCAGCGCGTGGAAGCCCTGGCCTCGGCCGAAGCCGACAGAGTGCGTATGCAAGCTCGCAGGCGCGCGCAGATTCGCAGCGTGATGACCTCTGAGCAGATCCGGCGCTTCAATCAATTCGAGCGAAGACTGCGCCGTCAGATGCGCGACCAGAGACAGAGGAATTTGCAAGGAATGAATCCGCTCATTCCTGATGATGCGATCGAGACGGAAGAAACGGACCTCATCAGCCTGCTTTTTTCCAGACCTTGAAACGGACGCAGGCAGCAAGCCGGAAAGAAGCAAACAAACCATCCTTCATGCCCTGCTCGATACATCCTGTCCGTAGCCTGCCATCGTTTGCGTTAAATCGAAGTAGAGATTATCAGCACACGGTTGATATTCAGAGTCCCCGCTTTAGCGCGTTGTAGCAGCTCGAATCATGGTCTTGAATCTTCAGGGTGATCGTTTCCCATCTATTCAAAGCTTCTGACTGGACACAGCCGAACTGCGGCTATTAAAATTCGATTTTAGTATCTTAACGTCAATAATCGATGAGGAGGATTGGATGGAGGAAAACGAAATAACCTATCATGCCGTCGAAAAAGATGGAGTGGTCACGGCCATCTGGGAGATGCAGGGTAGAAAACATTTACGGACGATAGACCCGCGAAGCGAGGAAGGACGCCGGATACTCGGCTCGCATACGATTGATGAATCGGCCGAGCACGAAATCCCCGGCTCTCAAGCCGCTTTACAGGGCGAATCCCGGCAATAAAATCGAAATCTTTAAGATACGGATGGAAGCGGCCGGCCCTGAGAGAAATGAAAACCCTTTCAGGACCGGCTGCATTCGACCGAAGGGTTGAAAATCAATCCCCCGCAAAAACACCGCTGACGAGGCGAGGTTCCTCTGAATGTCTTTCCGTCTGAAAGGAAGAGCGCCGCGCGATCAATCGTAGAACGCAAGATCCCGCACCGCTTCGATCAGGCCGCATTCGCGCGCAAGCTCATAGTAAAGCATGAGGCCCCGCCGGCCCTCTTCATCGAGATCGTAGCTTATATTCTCTGTCAGATAACCTATCAAATCATCGCGCGGCAGTCCCAGGCTCGCCGCATAAATTTCGGCTATCTCGTCTATATGCTCTATCCCTTCGCGCTTTGCCTCAAGAAAATCGACGCCGCCCGGCCATGCATCGGAGTCCGTCCGTATGGCCCAGAACGCGAATACGAATGGCAAAGAGGTATGCTTCCGCCACTCTTCGGCCATGTCGTACACGTGAAGCGACGAACGGTCTATCAACATCGCCGGGTCTCCGATCACGAGCGCAGCGTCGTTTGATGCAAGCATCTCCTCTATGCGCGGCGGTGATGTGCTGTAAGACGGGCTGAGATCGTAAAAGCGACTCAGTATTATCCTTATCAAGGCGGCAGAGGTGCGAGAGGACGTATCAAGCGCAACCGAACGGACCTGATCGATAGGCACACGCGAAGCCAGCACGACGCTGCGCACGCTCCCCTTTGAAGCCACACAAGCGTCTCTGGCGATCTTGAGGCCCGGAACTCTTTGATACTCTATGACAGGGATCAACGCCGCATCCGCGCGCCCTACCTCTAGCAACTCCGAACAGCGCGCGGGCGCGGCATCCGATAGAAAACTGCACCTCTCTTTCTGGCGTCCGTAAATGAAGCTATAGCAAAGTGGCGCGGCATTGAGGTAACTCGACGCCGCTACATAAGGTTTGATCATGAGGTTCGTTTACAAAATTACTAATCAAGAATGTCTCTCAAGGTCTTTTATGACCTGCTGATCTTCATCAAAGATCCTGCTTGAAAAGTTTTCCACAGAAGCTGTGGAAAACCTTGTGGAAAACCACCGGTTTATGGCCGCAAATCTTGGAGTTTTACGGACTTGTAGCAGTTTGCACACATTTTGTTCAAAATTCAGTTACACACCAAACTTCAATCATTTCAGCATTTGCCGTAAAAATCCTGCCACTTTCGTCAAAGTGTCTGAGGTAACAGACCTGGCGCGGGGAAAGCGTAGCCGGGGCTGTGCAAAACTTGCCGGAAATTTCGATAAACCGGCGTGCAATCAAGCTCTTACAGTCACCTTAATCAAAGGTTTCTTCGAGTCTCTGCTCGACGCGGTCGCGGAACTCATAAGCCGCCTGCAACACTTTGCGGGGCCTTGCTCCTTCGGCAGGCCCTATAAATCCTTCGTGCTCCATCGTATCCAAAATCTTTGCGGCCCGCCCGTAGCCTATCGATAGCCTGCGCTGCAAGACCGATGTCGAAGCCCGCCCCATATCGGTGACTATAACCAATGCTTCGTCATACAATTCGTCGCGTTCGCCGACGAATCCGTCGCCGTTTTCGGATTCCTGTTCGTTCATGGTCACCTTCTCGTCATAATCAGGATCGGCCTGTCTGCGAGTGTGATCGGTTATGGCCTTGATCTCGACCTCGTTGACGAAAGAGCCATGCACGCGAATGAGGCGAGACGTAGCGGGAGGCAGAAACAGCATATCGCCCTGACCGAGAAGAGCCTCGGCTCCGTTCGAGTCTATGATCGTGCGCGAGTCGACTTTCGACGACACGCGGAAGGCTATGCGCGAGGGGAAGTTCGCTTTGATTACGCCGGTTATAACGTCCACCGAAGGGCGCTGTGTGGCGAGCACGAGATGTATGCCTACGGCCCGCGCCATCTGCGCGAGCCTGGCTATGGAGGTCTCCACATCGCCGCGCGCGACCATCATCAGGTCGGCAAGCTCGTCTATCGCTATTACTATGTAGGGCAGAGGCTTGCGCGCCGCAGGGTCGTCTTCCGAAAGGGTCGGATGCGTCATCTCTTTGACCTGACGGTTGTACTGGTCTATGTTGCGCACGCCGAGCGTGGCCAGTTCTCTATAGCGGTTCTCCATTTCGTTGACGGCCCACTTCAATGCGTTCGAGGCGCGCTTGGGGTCTGTGACCACAGGCGTCAGCAGGTGCGGAACGTCCTCGTAGAGACCGAGTTCCAACCGCTTGGGATCGACCATTATGAATTTAACTTCCTCGGGCGACGCCTTGTAGAGTATCGAACATATAATCGCATTCAAGGTGACGGATTTGCCCGCGCCTGTCGCCCCTGCGATCAACAGGTGAGGCATCTTCATGAGATCGGCCACGTACTCTTCGCCGTTTATGGTCTTGCCGAGGGCGATGGCGAGCTTCGATTCGGAATGCTGGAACCTGGACGATTCGATCACATCGCGCAGGAATATTTTTTCGCGGTGCAGGTTGGGAACTTCTATGCCGACTGTGGATTTGCCAGGTATGCGGTCTATGCGAATCGATTCGGCCTTCAATGCCAGACAGAGGTCGTCGGCGAGGCCGACCACCCGGCTGTACTTTATACCTGGGTCAGGCTTGAATTCGAAGGTTGTTACCACAGGGCCGGGATTGATGCGGTGTATGTGGCCCGTGACGGAAAACTCCTTGCACTTTTCCGCGAGAGTCTTCGCGCGCTCGCGCAGTTCTTCTTCGGCTTGCTCGCGATGGCATATCGGGGCTTCGAGAAGGTCGAGCGAAGGAAGTTCGTAACGCGCTTCGAAGAGCGATCGTGGGTCTATCTTCCGGCGACCCGCGCGCCGTGCGCCCTCAGTCGGATCGCCAGATTTGTCGCTTGCCGGAGTGCGCTCTATGGATATGGTCGAGGTCATTTCGGCCACGACCGGGTCCATTGTGACATTTGTGTCAGCCGGACGGACGGTTTGCGATTGTGCAGCTCTAGCCGTGCGCGCCTTGACGACTTTCGCCATCTCCGCGCGAGTGGAAGAAAGCGACCTCGCAGGCTCAGGGATTTCTTCTTCGGCGGGGAAGCTCGCGTCGGCAAGGTCGTCCGGCTCCGTGACATATTCGGTATATTCCTCGCTCGCATCCGAAGCCGTCGCCGGGCCGGAAGAAATAATGGGAGGCAAGCTGAGGGATTCCTCACTGATAACCTCTGCTGCTTTGCTTCTCCGCTTATCTTCGGACTGTTGCCTGCGCTCTTCGGTGAGTCGTTCGTATTCCAGTTGCCGACGAACTCTTTCTTCGCTGAGGCGGCGCTCTCTTTCTTCATTCCTCGACCTGTGCTCCTGGTCTTTTTCCAGGCGTCGCTCCTCGGCTATCAGGTGCCTCTCCTGAGAGCGCGCGGACCACCAGGCGCTCAGTCGATCAAAGAGAGTCGGTTTCCCTTTACGACGTTCGGCGCGCGATTTCCTCACCAGGCGAAGCCGGTCGCTGACCCCGACGAGCGATACCTCCATGGTCAGCATAAGCGTCAGCACCGATACAACAAGCAACACTATGGCCGCGCCGATCACGTTCATCACACCCGACAGCGCGTTTGCGACTATATGGCCCACCAGTCCGCCGTTATAAGAATTTTTCAGGAGATCGATTTCGATTTCGGAGAAAAGACCGAGAAAGCCCGACACTGCTATGAGCAGCAGAGCAGCCCCTATGGTCTTGCGCGCGGGGACGCTTGCGCGATCCGAGAAGAAAGCCCGCGCAGCTATCAGGACCATCAGCACGGGAATTATCAAGGCCGCCAGCCCGAAAAATTGCAGGAAGAAATCGCCCAGGTATGCGCCCAGATTGCCTATGAGGTTCGCCGGAGTGCGGGTTGGGCCTTCGGAATTCCAGCTTGGGTCTTTCGGGTCGTAAGTGACGAGGCTCAACATCAACAAGACTGCCGCGGCGGCCACCACGACAGCCACCACTTCGCCCGTGAGCGATCTATTGCCCGACTTTTTTGTCCGAGTCCTAGAGGTCATTTTCCATGCCTGCTCATACAACCTTACCAGAATCCGAGCCTATAGCCAGCGCGAAACGAGTTTTTCAAATCTTCCCACAGGAGCCGCCGCCCCCATATCCAGTAGCTTAATCAATAGCATACTACTACATATCGCCGCAACATCGTCTATTGCGCAATCGGATAAAACTGTATCTTCAGAATGGGCGCGAAGGGGCGGGCGCATCTTCTCCGGCAGTTCTTCGTGTCCTTCCTGAAAAATTGTAAAAGTTCAGAGTCCGCGCCGAGGGCATGCACAGGCGGCCTGAAGGCCGGACTCTGAACCGCCGAGAGAAATATGTTTTCACACTCAATTGCCCGCCGGTTTCGAAAAATCACCCGCTTTGATTATCGTGATCTTCGACATGTCTATGTGGCGACGGAGCGCAGCCACGATTTCGTCGGGCGTGAGCGTGGATATTTTCTTCTCCAACTCCCCGTCGTGCGCGAGCGTGCGATCAAAATGGAGATAAGAGGCCAGCTTGCGGGCCAGCCCCGCATCCTGCGCGCGGCCGAGTTGCTGGAATTGCAGTTAGCCCGACTTTGCCGCCTCGACCTCTTCGCCGGTGAAGCCGTCTTTCATGACGCGCTCGATCTCTTCTTTGAAGGCCGCTTCGAGTTTGGTGACGTTCTGCGGGGCATATATGGCGAACGCCACGAACTGACCGCTTTTGTCGAGGGCGCTTGCGCCAATCTGCGATCCGACGCTGTAGCTGAGTCCCTCTTTCTGACGCAATCGCACAGCCAGGCGCGAATTCAGGAATCCGCCTCCGAGCAGGTAATTGCCCATCACGAGCGCCGGATAGTCCGGGTCGCTGTCACTCAGGTTCAACAGCATCCCGGCTATGAAGAAGGCGTTTGCCTTGTCGGGCGTTTCCAGAGACTTATTGATCGGCGGAATATCTCTGTAGACATTGACAAGCCGCGAGTAAGACCGGGGACTCTTCCAGGAGCCGAACAGGTCGGCTGCGAGCTTTCCTATCTCTCCGGCGTCGAAGTCGCCGACTATGGCGAGTTCGCCCTTCGATGCGCCGTAAAAATCTTTGTAAAACTTCTTGACCTCATCAAGCGTCGCGGCCTTCACATCGGCAATCTGCTCGTCGGGCGTCGAGACATAGCGCACGTCGCCTTTTGGATAAGGATTCATGTGGCGGCTAAACGTGATGATGGCGGCCGTCTGCGGCTGGCTTCGCTGCGATTCGATGGCCGTCAGTGTCTCCTGTTTGAGTTGTTCGAACTCCGAAGCGGGAAACGACGGCTCTCGGAGAATTTCAGCGACGAGTTTCAAGACCGCCGGGAAGTTCTCCCGATTGGTTTCAATGGAAGCGCCCGCAGACTGCGCGCCGCCAGAGACGGATGCCTGCGCCTTCAACCTGTCAAGCTCATCCTGGATTTGCTGGCGGGTATGTTTCGCGGTGCCCCGCATAAGCATCCGTCCGGCGAACTGGGCGGCCACATCACGATTCATCAGGCTCTTCTCGTCGCCGAATCGCAGGGTCAGGGAGGCGACCACAGTGTTGCCCCGCGTCTGCTTGGGCAGCAGCGCGATTTCCAGGCCGCCGGGCAAAGCCTTTCTGGTCACTCGTGATTCGATATTGGCGGGCGACGGGTCGAAGGCTTCGCCCGCGGCGATGGCGGCCTCGCCCTTGTAATCCTTCACCATCGCAGCCACATCGGGCACGGGCGGAATCTCGGCCAGGTCGGGCTTTTCGGTCGGGATGAACTGGCCCACAGTGCGATTGTTCGATTTCAAATAAGCGGCTGCAACTCTCCGAATGTCGGCGGGCGTTACCTTCTTTATGCGGTCGCGGTGGAGGAAGAAGAGCCGCCAGTCTCCCTGTGCCATCCATTCGCTCAAGGTCAAACCGACGCGGTCGGCCGAATTGAGCGTCAGGTCGATGTTCTTGAGCAGAGAGGTCCGGGCGCGCGTGACTTCTTCTTCGGTCGGAGCTTTGGTCCCGGCCTGCTCTATGGTTTCTATCAGGGCGAGGCGCGCCGAGTCGAGCGGTTTTTCTTTAGACACTTCGGCCATGAAGATCATCATACCTGGGTCGCGAAGCTGAAAATTGAATCGGCTGATCGAAGAGGCTTTCTTGGTTTCAACCACCGCTTTGTAGAGCCGACCGGAGGGCGTGTCGGCGAGTATCTGTGAGAGCATATCGAGGGCCGCAAAATCCGGGTGCGGGCCTGCCGGTATTGGATAGAGCGCAGCGACCAGTTGAGTGTCGCCGACGCGCCTCACCGTCACTGAACGCTCGCCGTCCTTCGCAGGTTCGGTCGTATAGATAGGCGCGAGCGCGCGCTCCGGCCGCGGAATGAGGCCGAATTTCCCGGCCACGAGTTTGAGCGTCTTTTCAGGGTCGAACTTGCCCGCGACCAGAAGCACGGCGTTATCGGGCTGATAGTATTTGCGGTAGAAAGCCTGCAATCGTTCGATGGGAACGTTCTCTATATCGCTGCGATTGCCTATGGGGAGCTTCTCATAATTGTGCCAGTCATAAGCCGCGCCCAGCATGCGCTTGAGCGTGAGAAGGAATGGAGAGTTTTCGCCCGATTCGAATTCGTTGCGCACGACTGTCATCTCGCTGTCGAGGTCTTTTTTGGCGATGAACGAATTGACCATGCGGTCGGCTTCGAGGTCGAGCGCCCATTCCAGATTCTCATCCGTAGCGGCGAAACTCTCGAAGTAGTTGGTGCGGTCGAACGAAGTGGTCCCGTTCGGGCTTGCGCCGTGCTCGGTCAATTCCTGCGGTATGTTCGGATGTTT
>JAKEHD010000571.1 GCA_022615215.1 Blastocatellia bacterium | reverse complement strand
TGAATTGGGGGTTTCCCTCAATTTCATGAATGCGCAAACGCTTGCAGGCAAGATGCCTGCGCTCCCAGGAAAACTCTCATTTTACCCCGCGCGCAGTATATCTGTGATATCCGTGTTATCTGTGGTTGAATACTTGCCCTAATGGCTGACGGCTGACGGCTGAAGACTGAGGGCTGACGGCTGATAGCTGATGGCTGACGGCGGGGAATCGTTCTATAATTCCAGATGTCTTTTGCGGCTGAAAAACTATAAAGGATTTAATAATGGAAAAGGAAATGTCTGATTCACTGGTCATAGCAGGCCGCGAGTTCGGCTCGCGCCTGATTCTGGGGACGGGAAAGTATGAAAGCCTGGACCTGATGGTGAGGTCGCTCGCCGCCGCTGGCACAGATATGGTGACGGTCGCCGTGCGGAGAGTCAATATCAGCGACCGCTCGAAAGAGTCTCTGCTCGATTACATCGACCCGAACAGGTATCACCTCCTGCCCAACACAGCCGGGTGCTATTCGGCGGAAGAAGCCATACGCACGGCGATGCTTGCGCGCGAGGCGCTCGATACGCCCTGGATAAAACTCGAAGTGCTCGGCGATGAAAAGACACTCTTCCCCGACAACGAGGGTTTGCTCGAAGCCACTCGCGCGCTCGTCGGCGAAGGCTTCATAGTATTGCCTTACCTCAACGACGACCTGATCGTTGCGCGCAGGCTGATCGATGCGGGCGCGGCGGCCATAATGCCTCTGGCCGCTCCCATAGGCTCAGGACTCGGCATTCAGAATTTCACCACCTTGCGAATACTCCGCGAGCAGATAACCGAAGTGCCCCTGATAGTGGACGCGGGCGTGGGCACGGCATCCGACGCGACGATAGCCATGGAGATGGGCGTCGACGGGATACTCATGAACACGGGAGTCGCGGGCGCGCGCGACCCTGTGGCCATGGCCGAGGCGATGAACTTCGCCGTGCGCGCGGGCAGGCTCGCATACCTGGCCGGAAGAATTCCCAAAAAGCTCTATGCTACGGCATCAAGCCCTGTCGAAGGAGTGTCTCGATAAATTCAGCTATCAGCTATCAGCTATCAGCATAAAGGCTGACGGCTGAGGACTGATGGCTGAAGGCTGACGGCTGACTCACGCATCACGCATCATTTTACTCTTATGGCCTGTGACGCGATTTTCGAGAAACGTCTTCTGGCATCGGGCCACCGCTTCATCGCGGGGGCGGACGAAGTGGGGCGGGGCGCTCTTGCGGGACCAGTGGTCGCCGCGGCCGTCATCTTGAATCTCGACGAATTGCCCGAAAGGATAGACGATTCGAAGAAGCTCTCAAGGGCGCTGCGCGAGCGATTGGAGGATGAAATTCGCAGGCGCGCGCGCGCGTTTTCGGTCGTGAGAATCGAGCATACGGAGATCGACCGGATCAATATTCACCGCGCTTCGCTCCTGGCCATGGGCCGGGCAGTAAAAGCATTGCAACCCGAAGCCGATTATGTTTTAATAGACGGCAAATACGAAGTCCCCCATATA
This sequence comes from Blastocatellia bacterium, assembly GCA_022615215.1. Classification (GTDB taxonomy): domain Bacteria; phylum Acidobacteriota; class Blastocatellia; order UBA7656; family UBA7656; genus JAKEHD01. The sequence goes on along the minus strand of JAKEHD010000571.1, from coordinate 4,881 downwards.
AGCTGCCCCCAAACGGCAATAGTGAAAGGCGATGGCCTTTCGGTCTCCATCGCGGCAGCCTCGATAATGGCGAAGGTGGCGCGCGATAGATGGATGAAAGAATACGATGAGCGATACCCCGGTTACGACTTTGCCTCCCACGCCGGATATGCCACCCGAAGGCACCTGGAAGCCATAGCTAGACTCGGACCTTCGGCTATTCATCGTAGAACTTTTCGAGGTGTGCAGTATTATCAAGCCTCCCTGAACCTGCGTACCGAAGAATGACAATCGAACGTCTCTGTCGTCGCTTGAGAAATTAATACATTGCAAGCCTCAGGCTTGCGCCCTATAGCGGAATAAAGCCGCCCGCTACGGATGCCCCCCGGTAAAAGTAGTGGAGTCTAAGGGAGGCTTTGGCCTCAGGAGGGGTCATGTCTTTAAATAAGTCGAAGTCTTTGAAAACCGCAGAGAAGTACGTCCTTCAGGGCAAGATACAGCAGGCGATAGAGGAATATCGTAAGGTGGTCGATGCGGACCCTGGCGACCTTACGACGATCAATACGCTCGGCGACCTCTACGTTCGCGCGGGCAATATACAGCAGGCCATAACGAATTTCTCTCGCATCGCGGAGGGCTATCGCGAATCGGGCTTCACGTTGAAGGCGATTGCGATGTTGAAGAAGATATCGAAGCTCGACCCTACGAACGTCGAAACATCGATGAAGCTTGCGAATCTCTATTCGCAGCAGGGGCTGCTGGTCGAAGCGCGCCAGCAATACCTTCAGGTGGCCGATGCATACGCCCGCGCAGGACAGACACGCAAGGCGCTCGATGCTTATCAGAAGATCGCCGACCTCGACCCGGCCAATACTTCCGTTCGCATGAAACTCGGCGAAATATATTCCCGCGAAGGCTTGAAAGAACAGGCCCACGACGCTTTCATAATGGCAGGCACGGAATTCCTCCGCAAAGGCGATGTCGAGCAGGCGCTCAATGCGAACCTGAAAGCCATAACCATAAACCCTGAGAGCCGTCAGGGGCTTACCGCCATCGCAACCATTTATACCGAACAGGGCCAGGCCGACCGCGCCATCAATCTGCTCTGCGACGCATTCGAATCCAATCCCGGCGATGTAGAACTTCTGACCATACTCGGACGCACTTATCTGTCGGCAGGGCACATGGACGATGCCGAAAGAACATTCCTGAGCCTCGTGGAACTCGACCGCGAACGCTATCACTACCTGCTCGAAGTGGGCCGGGCTTTCCTGCAAAGAGGGGATCTCGACCGCGCGGCCGAGCAGATAGAAGGATGCCTCGACATATTGATCGCAAAACGCGAAGAGGATAAAGCGATAGACTTCCTCAGGCGGGTGCTCGACCGCGATATGAATCACGTCAGTTCGCTCAAGCGACTGGTTCAGATATTCCTCCGCATACGCGAAGACCACAACCTGATCGCAACGCTCAACTCGCTCGTGGAAGCCGCCATGCGCAAAGGCGATGAAGAAGAAGCGATAGACGCGCTAAGAGAACTGGTCCGACTCGAACCCGACGAGACCATGCACCGCCAGAGGCTCTATAACCTCGGCGTGCAGGACATACTCGAAGATGACGGGGCCGATGTCGTTCGCGCCACAGGGCCGCTCGATTACGAATCGGCCGCTTTCGACGACACATTCGTAATCAGGCAGATATCGGAAGCCGAAATCCTCGCCGGGCACGGCCAGGTGGATCATGCCGTCAGCATGCTCAAAGAGATACTCAATCACGCGCCCGAAAACGTGCAGGTCCACCTGAAGCTCAAAGACATATACCTGCGCGCGGGTATGATGGACAAGGCAGCCGCCGAGTGCGTGAGTCTCGCTCGCATACATGAAACTCGCGGAGAGGCGTCGCGAGCGAGCGACTATCTGAACGAAGCCAGAACCCTGAACCCGGCGATGGAGGAAGCTCCTGTTGCCGCCGAAGCCGCGACGTACGAACCCTGGTCGGGTCAGGCCGATGACACCTTCGGTTATGAATCGGACGCAAGCCGTACCGTGAGCGGTTCCCTCGAAAATGAGGCCGCTCGGTCTGAGGCGCAGGAGGCGATGGGCTTCGACCTGAATGCGTATCAGACCGGACCCCTCAACGGACAGGATGGATTTGTGACCGTGCCCGAGCAAGAGGCGTCCTGGGCCGACAATGGAGACGGTTTGGGCAGCAGCGAACAGGCTTTTCGTTACAGCGATACCCTTGTCGGAGACGAAGAAGAATCCTACATCGAGGGAGACCCCATTGCGGAGATGATGTTCGATTCGGCCGAGAGTCTGCATTCGGACACGATGCCGCAGGAGTTGCGCGACGAACTCGAAGGCATAGATTTTTACATAGTCCAGGGGTATGTCGAGATCGCGCGCGATACGCTCGACAGGCTTCGAGAAGAACACGGCGATAACCCGGAGATAATGTCGCGCTACAGGGCGCTCGGCATAAATACGGGACAGCTTGCGACCGTGACCGTTCAGCAGAAAGCGGAAGAGACGCGGGGACACGGGGACACGGAGAATCAAGCAACAGGTCTCCGCGTCTCCGCGTCACCCACGAGCCGGGACTACCCTCTCCGCGTCGGCTTCGATGGCGTGTCGGAAGGCGAGGCGGGCGACCGTGTGGGCACCTCGCCGGTCGAGGAAATCCTGCTGACGATGGACGAGGAGAACCTGGAAGAAGAGTTCGAGGACGAGCCTGCGGATGAAGGTCAGGGCTTCGAGGTGACCATTTCCCGTGCGCCCGCAGAGGGGGAGCGCAAGAACATCACTCCGGTCCTCGTCCATAAAGAATCCGGCCCGCTCGAACAGGATTTGATGGTGCAACTCAACACGAGCGAATTACTGAACGACACGGCGTTCGATCCGATGCGGCCGTTGACCGGCCCTCTGCCTGCCTCCATCCCTCTCCCGGTTGGAACGGGCGATCTCGTGGAATCGATAGTGTCGGATTTCGAGGCGTCCTTCGACACCATCGAGCAACCTGTCGAGGGGTCAACCGAAAGCGGCGGTTTCGAATTTGCTGACGCCCCTGCCGAGAGCGGCGGTTTCGCATTTGCGGACGCTCCTGCCGAGAGCGGCGGTTTCGCATTTGCAGATGCTCCTGCTGAAAGCGCCGGCTTTGAATTCGCCGATGCCCCGGAGGAGAGCGGCGGGGCCGAACTTGCGAACCCGGTCGCTTCCGGCCCTCTTGTCGGCGATGAAACTCCGCAAGAAGAGAACGCAGCGCGCACGAGCGATCCCGTCACGAGCGAGTTACAACAGATATTCGCGGAACTCAGCGAGCAACCGGCCGACGTCGAAGACCCCGGAGATTACGAAACGCACTACAGCCTCGGGCTTGCGTTCAAAGACATGGACCTGCTCGACGATGCGATAGAGCAGTTCCAACTGGCCTTCCGTGTGGCCGCGCTCAACGAAGGCGATGGGAGCTATATTCAGTGCTGTCACATGCTAGGCGTCTGCTTCAACCGCAAGGCGATGCCTAAAGTCGCCATCATGTGGTTTCAGAGGGGTCTCAGAATACCCAACCGCACCGAAGACGAGTATCAAGCTCTGAGGTATGAAATAGGGCTCTGCTACGAGGCGATGGGCGAGATAGACAAGGCGATAGATATATTCAGCGAAGTCTATGGAGAGGATGTAAACTACAGGCTCGCGGGCGATAAGATCAAGCAGTTGCAGGAAGCGAAGAACGCATGATAACTTCAGGGATGCTTGATTTCAGCTATCAGCCATCAGTCTTCAGCCGTCAGTTTAAAGTCTGATAGCTGATGGCTGATAGCTGATAGCTGAACTGGAGTTAAGATGTCCGCAAAGCTGACGATAATATTCTTCATAATGATATGTTTTGAGACCGGAGTGTTGTTGGTCATCCTACCCTGGCTCAACTACCCATCCTGGAACGAAAACTATCTGCTCATACTGGCCACAGAGAATTTGCACGCGCCGGTGCTTGCCCGCATTATGACGAGCGGCTACATGCGCGGCGCAGTCACAGGACTGGGATTGTTGAATATAATGCTGGGCGCATGGGAGATCATCAACTATAACAAGACCGTGCGCACCTTTCAGACGGAATGGCAAGTTGAAGATGGGCCTGGCCAATCGCTCGAAACCGCTGGTATATCTGATAACCGACCGGCGGACGCTTCAAACCCCGACCAGTGAGCACGACCTCTCCTACCTGCTGGCTTTCATAGAGCGCGCTCTGTCGGGCGGAGTCGACCTGATACAGATACGCGAGAGGGATCTCGCGGCCCGCGACCTGTTTTCTCTAACAGAGACGGCCGCCCGCATCGCCGAGCCTTATGACGCGCGCATTCTCATAAATGACCGGGCAGACATAGCCGCAGCCGCAGGCGTGGGGGTTCACCTCACAACGAGGTCATTGCGGCCTGAGACGGTGCGAGAGGCTTTCGGGCCTGACATATTGATCGGCGCATCGACACATTCATTGGAAGAAGCGACGGAAGCTGAAAGTAGCGGTGCGGATTTCATCGTCTTCGGTCCCGTATTCGAGACCGAAAGCAAGAAGATATACGGCCCGCCCGTCGGGCTTGAATCGCTTGGCGAAGTCGCCGGCGAATTAAGTATTCCGGTTCTTGCGCTCGGAGGGATCAAGCTATCGAACTTCGCGCGGGCGCTCGACCGGGGAGCGGCGGGCATTGCCGCCATATCGCTTTTCACTGAAGCAGACGATATCGAAGCCGTCGTGCGAAAGATCAAAGTGATGCGTGGTGCTTTCTGATCTCCGTCCGAGTCCGGGGCCGGAGGATCAACCACAGATTACACGGGAGCGGGGGAGCGATTCGGAAAGGATGAAGGCGGAAGGATGAAGGATGAAAACCGGAGTGAAGCCATCGATTCA
>JAKEHD010000570.1 GCA_022615215.1 Blastocatellia bacterium | reverse complement strand
CATCGGCTTCAGCCGCATGGAGTTTCAGTTTTTGCCTAACTTCTGGCGCAACCAAAGCGCCGTCACAGTCGGCGCACTCCAAATATGCGTTCCTCTTTGGAAAAACTTTCATTTTGCTCCGCGCGCAGTATAAATGATTGGCGACATCGTAAACATCTACGCCGGTCCTTTCAGATAAAATGGAAATACGAGATTGAACTTCGTGTTCGTCGCTCTCACGCGATAATCGATGCTGATGAGGAGCTTGCCTATCTCGCCCGTATCGGCAGTCACATCGACTGCCAGGAGTTGGATTCGCTGCTCCCACTTGATCAATGCCTCTCGAACCGCCGCTTGAACCGAACCCAGGGTCGTCGCGCTCATCCCCTCGAAGACGAACTCATAGAGACCGGCCCCGAAATCCGGCCGCATCACCCTTTCGCCCTTCGCGGTCAGAAGGATTATGCGAATCGCTTCCCTTATGTCCTGCTCGTATTCCGACAAAGCGATCTTGCCCGTCGCTTCGACCCCGACGGGGAATTTCAAGCCTCTTCCTAAAAAGTCTTTAGGCATTCCTTTCAACCTCTTCCATATTCGATCCGCGATCTATCCGCCGATCAGAACGGTGAACGCGCCGACGATTATGGGCGCGCCGCAGCCCGCCGTATCACCTATGCGCGCGGCGGGCCGTCCGCCTACGAGGACTGTGGCGCTGCCCGTGACGACAGGCGTAGGCGGATGAACGGCCGGCGGCGGAAAAGAACAGGTGTGCAAATCACCGACCGTACACGCAGGCACGCCGCCTATAAGCACGGTCGGGTTCCCCGGCCCTGTGAGCACCCCCGGATGTGCGGTCGCATCTCCAACTCTGGCTGCCGGTTGTCCCATGTTTTTATCCTCAACCTAATTGATCTTCACCAAAGCCCCCTGGATGGTGAGGGTGGCCCCGGCCTTTATGGTCATCATCGCGCCTGCTTCGATCTCGACGATCTGGGATTTCAGGCCGAGTTTGGTCTGACTTGAAATCGTTATAGAGCCTTGCACCGAGTCGATTTCGATCAGGTTCGTTCCCGTCTTGTCTTTGACGAGAATCTTTTCCTGGCCCGCCGAATCGTCGAGCAGTATTTGATGACCGCCATTCGTGTGTATCTCGACATGCTCTCTCTTCTGGCTGTCGTCGTCGTTAAAGACGATTTCATGGCCGCTACGCGATCTGATGACCCGCTCATTGTTTTTGCCGTCGGAGTTGTTGCGCGGCGCAGGGTCTTCGCCGTTCCACAGCGAGCCGAGCACGTAAGGGAATCGCACGTCTCCGTGTTCGAATAAAACCGGAACCTCGTCATCGACCTCCGGGAGAAAGTAAATGCCCCGGTCTTTTCCTCCCATCAACACGACGCGCGCCCAGTGACTCTCTTCCGTCTCGTCGAGCCAGGGAAAGCGCACCTTGACGCGGCCCAGGTTTTCCGGGTCCCGGTTGTTGGTCACGATGCCGATCACGACCCCGTAGATTTTGCCCGCCGTTGCGCTGTATTCAGGTTCGTCTGCTATAAGGTCCAATATATTCACGTCGCGCTCCTGATCCCGGTAAATTTCGTGGCGTAGCCTTTCTGGTCCACCATGTGAGTCGATGAGGTGACATAGTAGAGACCGCTGAATCGTTTGCCGAGCTTTTTCAACTCGATCACCCGGCCTGCGCGAATATCGGTGTTGCCTATCGCCATCCCTTCGCCGGAGATGAATTCGACGGCCATATCGTTGAACTTGCCTTTGGCGATCTGTGTGGCTTCGCCGTCCGAGAAAACGGGCCTGTCTACTATGAAGGCGCTGGATTTGAAGAAAGCCTTCTCGCTGATCTCTACGCCGAGACTCGTCCCTCCCATCCTGGTCGTCTCGTCCCCCTGTCGCGCCCGCCCCTTGATGGGCCGTTTCGTTTTGGGGTCCCACCCCTGGACTATCACCTCGCTGACCTGCCGCATAGTGGAGAGGCGCGGATAAAACGACTTCAAAGTGAAGCCATACTCAAGCGAGACGACCTGCGCTTTATCATTGGCCGCCTTGCGGAATTTCAAGGTCTTTCCGTCGAAGGTCACTTCATAACGAATGAAGCTTGCGCGTTTGAGCAAAAAGTCGATGTCGGTCATATTGTCTTGCAGAACATACTCGTGAACCACCTGAGAGTCTTCGACCTCGGCGGCCAGTTGCAACTCGGAGGCTATTTGTTGAGCGATCTGACTGTCTTTCATATTGATGAAAGAGCGCGTTTTCCGCCCCCGCCGGAAATGGTGCAGCAGGTCGTATCCGGTGACTTTCAAGGTCGGCACCTCATCTTCATGAAACTCAGGTTCGAGGGCCGTCACTTCACCCTGGATCATGGTTTTCAGATTATCGACGAACCCGGCTTTGACCTCGACCTCAGCGCCCTCGACGAAGGGACCCTCTTCAAGCCCCTTGAATTCCTGTTTGTCCGAATCCCAGTTATTCAACCTTACGGTGAAGGTGTTAGCGCCCTGCACGTAGTCGCTCACCGCAACGTCGAGGATGTCGACGGCGATTTCAACCGGCAATTCGCTGCCGTCGACGAGCACCTTGAACGCCGGAGCTTCTCTGACCTCTTGAAATGCGGGTTCGGCCATTTCGGGTTCTCCTGAAAGCAGTGTTACTCGATAGCCGGCACGATCAGTATTCGACCGGCCTCCAAAATTCTGGGGTTGTCGATTTCGTTCGCTTCGGCCAGGAGCCGCCATTTGAACGGGTCTCTGAGTTGAGTGGCCGCAATGCTGCTAAGGGTATCGCCCGTCTTTACGGTATAGGTCTGATCGGGAAAAGAGCCTGCGCGCGGCGGGTCTTGCGCCTGTTCGGTCGGCGAACGAAACTCCTTGAACGCAACGCTCAACTTGGCGCGCACGGGCATGCCTTCGCCCGTAAAGAGCGTGAATTGCTGCTTCAAGCTCTCCAGGATGCAGACGAACGGAAAGATGCTCGTAGAAGGATTAGGGTCTGCCGGTCCCCAACTGAGTTCGACTTTCGGAGGCCGTTTGCCGTTGTTTCCGTCATCTACGGTGACGACCAAAAGCGCCGACATCTTGCTCGTATAGATTCGCACATCCTCTTTTTGCTCGTAGGTGTCGAGGAACAATTCCATAGAGAGTTTCTTCAGCGACTGCGAGGTGAACTGCAATTCGGGCTTCTGCCGCTCGCGTTTCTGTTCTTCCCAGGTGTTGCCTTCCTCTATGGAATACTCCGTCGGGTTGAACAGCACAGTGAACTGATCGCCGTTGTCGAGGTTTTTTATCTTCATCTTCTCAAGCGGCATAATACCTCCCTAAGCGCGCAGCCCCAGTCTCTCGCGTTCGGCCACGAGCCGTCTTGCAAGCGCGGAGTAAACGTGATCGGCGATTCGCCCGTAATCCGTGCGAGTGAGATTCATCGCAACCGAACCTGAAGACATCGCCGTCTGCACCTCTTTTCTGACCATTTCGACGACTTCTTTTTGCTCCACTCTCTTTATGACCTGTCGTTCTTCCGCAATATGATTCGCCGGACGGGTAAAGACATACCCCAATTGCGGGGGGCGCAGGCTCTCTTCTTCGCGAAGGAATGTAAGCTCGTGCTCTATGCTTTCGGGACGATGTTCGCGCGCATCCCCGATCGCGTGAACGGCGCTCGCGACAAACTGTTGGTTCAATACCGGGATGAGCGATTCTTTCACGAGAGTTTCAAACTCGAACGGCTTCTCCAAAACAGGTTTGAATTCATTTGAGGGATGAACACTCACCGGCGGAACCGCGCGGTCGTACCGCCTGTCGCACACGGGTTCGCCCTTCTCTATCAGGATGGAAGCTTGCGGCGAGAATAAAAATGGCCTTGATGTCATTGCATCGAAGGCATTGACTGCTTCCTCTCGACCGGCTCGATGTTCAAATACGAAGGGCGATATTGAATCATTTCGATATTCGCTCGCTTCATTAGTGATCGAGTAATGAGTCAATGGAAGAGCCGGCGTCTCCAGAGCGATTATGCCAGGGAGATCGCTGCCGCCTTGCCAGGCTCCTCTGCTCTTTCTTACTTCTACTGCTTTCAGAGGGCTGCCTTGCAGGCTAAAGTAGTGAGAAGTAGCCATCCATCTTTCATCGGGCGCAATCTTCAGTTTTGGGATTTCCCTTCCATTATCATAAGCGGCTGTCTTCCTCCCCTTACTTATCACCTCGGACGGACGCGGCAAGCCGCTCGCTTGAGCGCGCACATGCGGCGCAAACGGGATGAGATTCGCGTGATGAGTCGTGGTTATTTCCTCTGTCACAATGGCCCTTTCATCCGGCCGATACTGTAAATCGATGGACGCGATTTCTACGGTCTGCGAAAAAGTCAAAGACACGGGAAAGGTGACGAGCGTGTTGATATGAATTTCAGAGAGGGCATTGCCGGGCATTCTGTAAATCATCCGGCTTTGCGTAACTCCTTGCATTTGCCCGGCCAAATACTTCGAGCGGATAGTTTCGTAAAATGAGTCGAAAGGTGTGAGCGGTCCCCTTGCGTCAAATTGGCTTTTGACAAATCCAGGCGAGTCCGCGCCCAGAGGTCGAGCGTGCCGTCGTTCCAGTAGCCGACTCAGCCTGACCCTTGCGGCAGCAATCGGGTGAAAGTTTCTAACTTCACTCCCGCCATTTTTCGTTCTCGTCTTCATTAGAAAAATCAACCTCTTGATGGTTTTGTCAAACAGGCTGCCGGTCATTGAATCTGAAGTAGCGAATTTGAGGATCATTCCCTACCAAATCAGAGATGCCGTCCGAACCGTCATCCACGATCAAGGGATCTCTCTTCGAGTAATCCTCCCTCTGAAAATATGCCGGAACTGCCCACACTGGATGTTTGCTGTCACTGGTTGGCATTATGCATGAGACCGGTGGCAGACCGCTTCGGTTCATTACTTCCATATCGTCTCTCCGTGGAAGTAGACCAGCCGCTGCGACGTACCCGGCACGGTCTGGTCTTGCCATTTCTCGATCAGATCATCAGTCACACCAGGTATCTTCCGGGCAACGACCTCGGTCCAACTGGTGAACTTACGTTTGGTCAGTTCGGCTAACAGAGCGGCAGCCCGGACCCCGCCGATGTTTTCGAGATGGAGCAATGCCTCCTCAGCCGTGTGGCTACCGCCGACTGGATTGTTTATAGAAAGCCGCTCCAACCGCTCGACATGCACTGTGCCGCCAGGTCCGGGAGCCTTCTTCGGTATCTCATTCTCGACCGGCGCATAACTGATCTTCTTGTCCTCGATCCATTTGCCGTTGTCATTCTTCAACGTGTGAGCGTCGAACTCGAAGCGAAGCGGCAGCTTGCGGTCTGCTTCCATGGCGCGAAGCTGTATCTGCTCATCCGGGGTAAGCGTACTCGCAGCTTTGCTCGTAAGCTTCGTGTAATCGGGTGACGTTGGATGTGTTCCATATACGGCGGTGATTTTGTAGTAGGCTACTTCGTTCTGGACGAGAACCCGTTTCTTGATCTCCTCCTCGATTCCATTCTTGTGTTCTGCATTCGCCGTGTAAGTAATCGGAGCCATATTAAAGCGTTTGCCCGGACCGTGAACATTGTGGTTTAAAAGGTGGCCCTGAACGTATGCCCTCTTATTGTCATCACTCTTTCGATGCTGCACGGCCTGCCAGATCGGGGGGTCGTCAGCGGGCTCGGATCCCTTGCTGCCGCCGCTATCCTGGCTGAGTACCTTTGCTTCAGCCCTGGTTCCCCCTTGCTCGGCCGTTACAGCGCCATAGTTGATGATAGAAGGCGGCGGCGCAGCAGCACCCAGCATTATTTCCAGCAACTCGCCAAACCGATTCAGGTCGACCACGAGAGCATCGGTCTCGCCCTTTGTCAGATTATGGCTGCTGATTTTGCTCTCGATTCTCTTACCAACGGCGGTAGCCTCAGCATGGGCTTTTTTCTGATCCGGGCTGCTCATCTTGGAAGCGATTCCAGCCAGATAGTCGGTGTAGTTCTGACTGGGCGACGCCTTTATTGTCAGGCGAGCCGTCTCTTCTGTGCCCTCGAAATAGATCAACGCTGTCTTTTCGCCGACTTTGACCTTCTTCTCTTTTTTCCACCATTCGACGACTGACGCAACGGCGGCCTTGCCGACACCGACCGCTTTCTTGATGCCCGCCATCACCTTTTCAATCAGCTTGTCAATGGCCTTATCGACACGCTCTCTTATGCCTTCGATGAAGGAGCGGATTTTCTCGCTTATGCCGCCCAGGCCGAGCAGTCGGGCCAGAAAGCTGATTATCACAGGTATGGTCCGCGCCATCGCGTTTT
>JAKEHD010000091.1 GCA_022615215.1 Blastocatellia bacterium | reverse complement strand
GTTGTGACAGGAAGGCTGTCACGTAAAATATGAACCATGAGAGTCGATTCCTTGAGTTTGAAAGCAAAGGTTTTAGCCAAACCTTAAAGCTTATAATCAAACAGAGTATGAGGAATAAGAACCTTGCCGGTAGTGGCTACGGAGGCCGCGTAAAATTCGCTTGTGGAGTTTCTGGCCTCTACTCAATCTTTCGGGATTGAGCAAGTCGGAGACTATGAAGCAAGTAGGTCTATGTTTGACTACATAGACTGTAGCAGTGATGGGGCTTGAAGAGGCCGCCTGCTCGGTCATCGTTTTGCAAAAGAGCGATTGAGATCGGGCGCTTGCCGGCGGCGAGCTTTCAGTTCTGACCGCTTGCCGCGAGCTTGCCGATTTCCCGCCAGGTGATGAGCTTTATATCGTTCTCTTTCAGCAATCGGCGCAACGAGTCGTTTGTAAAAAAGTCGAAGTCGCGTTGCCGCCAGCCCGCTCCCCAGTCCGGGTGATTTACAGTTGCGGCGCGCATCTCTTCATCGTCATAGGCGAGATGTATGATCATCTCCGTGACGCCGGGTCGAATGCTTTTGATCGCGTCAGCGTAAAATGCGCCCCAGCCTTCGGGCGGCACATCAGGGCCTATCGAGATTACATGGTCTATGCAGATGTCATTCGGTTCGAGCATCGACGGAAGATATGGAATACGTGTAAACCATTCCCTGGAGAGCCTCACCGGCAACTTGTAGTCCCGCGCCACTCGCAGGAGAGTCTCAAGCAGCGTCCTGTTCTGGTAAAGCGTGCCCATATGAGAATCGAGATGGGTGGGCCGGATGCCGAATGCGCGAGCGCGCTCGATCTGTGCGCGTATCTCCGCCTCGGCCTCCCGCGCGTCCATGTGTTTTGCGGCTTCGGTCTCCGTCAAGTGGAAATAGCCTTCGCGGTCCAGAAGCGAAGCCGCATTTCCCTTCGAGAGCACCGGTCCCCAGCGATAGGAAGTCCATTCGCTCGTGAGCGTCAGGTGCAACCCCAGGTCGGCTTCCGGGTGGCTGCGCGCGTAAGAGGCAATTTCCGGGAACCAGGGACAGGGAACCATTATACTGCCTGAATTGACAAGCCCCGTCTCGAAAGCCTTGATCGAAGCCGCATTGACCGACCGCGCCATCCCCAGGTCATCGGCATGGACGATCAGTAGCTTCGCACGGGGCGAGTAACCGAGTCGTTCGGCGAGCGTTTCGACCTCGGCTTGTGCGTTCGCAACGGTCATAAGAGTCTGTCCCGTCGCAAAGGTTGAGGACGCTATCACGATTGTAATAAGAATGCTCCGTTTCATCGGCTCTCCTCTTTGAATCTCGATCGCATTATGTATGGTCCCGTTCAGTAGCCCGAAATAAGAAAGAAATCTTTACAGAAAGAAACCTTTATCGCGCAGATAAGCTGCCGGGACCGTTGCGCAGCGAGGGTCTGACTATCCACGTCAAGGCAACTTCGATTCAAGATCGGTGACGCGATCGTCGAGATGGGTCACTCGCTGGCTCGTCTTCACTTCGAGACTTGCGACCTGCTCGGTCAAGGCTCGCGTGATCTCGTTTGCGAGGGTCAAGCCACTGACCGCCTCTCGAATCTCCTGCCGGTCTGATTCAGCCTGAGCCTCGAAACGCTTCATACGCGTTTCCATCAGATCAAAGCCTCGACGCATCTCTCGGCGATCCGTTTCCGCTTCGGTTTCCATTCGCGCCACGATCTCAGCCAGGTTGACGACTACTCCCGTCAATTCGCCGACGTTAGAGGCCAGCGCCGCGACATCCCGGCTTGTCTGCGTCTGTACGTCCGTGAGTCCTTGAGCGACTTCTTTGAGTCCTTGAACTGCTTCTTTGAGTCCCTGAAAGCCTTCTTTGAGTCCCTGAACGTCGACTGTAAGGCTCTGAATGTCAGCCGTAAGCTGGGCCTGGCTTTTCAATAAAAACTCTATCGCCCTCTCCATCTCTTCACCCGTCATGCTCGTTTACCTCTCTTCGTAGAATGTGATTTCTATGCTTTCCACGGCGGCCAAGTTATTCAACAAGCAGTCGCCCTTGCTCCATAAACTTTTGTGCGCAGTCAGGATGTGACCGTAAGCCCGCGCAACTCGCCTTGCCATCATCAAGCCCACGATCAATTTATACGCCTGTAAAAAAATAAGTCAAACGCTCATTTGTCCGGCAGCGAGTACGCTTCCGTCCGTCGTTACTTTCAAGCTCTCGCCTGAAAGCAACGACGGACGACGGACGACGGACGACGGACCAGTTATCGCTTTCCTTACCATAAGGCACAGTGATAAAATCGCTGCGGACTAATTAAGAAAAGAAAGCGGGCCTGCATAACAAAATTCAACCGCAGGCCGAAGTTCGTGAAGATGATGTCAGCCCATCCGTAAAATTCGTGCCGCCCGCATGTGCGGCCGATAAGTGTTCTCTTTAGCCTGAGGGGACTGCTAAGAGTGGCGGCCTGAAGGTTGTAAACAGGCTCAGGTCCGTTATCGATAGGAAAGGCGCTATAAACAGACACGGTTTCAGTCAGTAGGTGTCGGTTGTCAACCGCTCCTCCTCGAACGCAGCAGGCGCGAGATGCCGGTTGATCCGGTCGAACCTGACCCGCCGACAATGACTCTCACTGGCTGTTTCACTACAGGGAGGTTTTTTTCTATGCGCGAAGTGACTATAGGAATCGGCGGCGCGGCCGGTGACGGGTTGGACAAATCCGGCGATACCCTCGCCAAGACCGCGTCTCGACTCGGACTCTACATCTATGCATACAACAGCTATCAGTCGGTCATTCGCGGCGGCCATATATGGCTGCGCGTCCGGCTGGGCGAAGAAAAAGTCCACTCTCACGGCGATCACCTGAATCTTCTGATCGCCCTCAATCAGGATTCCATAGAAAGACACGCGCCCGAAGTCCTGCCCGGAGGCGCTTGCATATATAACTCGGACAAGTTGAAACTCGACCCCACGCTTCTGAGGGATGATGTTCTGACGGTCCCGTTGCCTGTGGCCGCGCTCACCAAGCCCTTCGGCAAGGTTCTGCCCGTCATGCAAAACACTGTGGCGCTCGGCGCGATGATATTTCTCGTGAGCCTCGACTTCGACGCAGCCGCAAGCGTCTTCGAAGACACCTTCAAGCACAAGGGGCAGGCCATCGTCGACCAGAACGTCCATATAGCCCGCGCCGGTTACGAGTATGCTCAGGAGAATTTCGTGCCCCTCGGATACGAGTGGGATTTCACGCGCGTTCGAAGGCCGTTCATCACCGGCAACGAAGCCATGGCGATAGGGGCGGTCACAGCAGGCTGCAAGTTCTATTCGGCTTATCCGATGACCCCCGCTTCTTCAATCCTTCACTGGATGGCTTCGCATGCAGACCGCTGCGGAGTCGTCGTCAAGCAGTGCGAAGACGAACTGGCGGTCATCAACATGGCGATAGGCGCAGGCCACGCGGGCGCTCGCGCCATGTGCGGGACATCGGGCGGCGGATTCGCCCTTATGACCGAAGCCATAGGTCAGGCGGGGATGATCGAAGCCCCCGTCGTGATAGTGGAGGTCCAGCGCGGAGGCCCTTCGACGGGCGTGCCCACCAAGACCGAGCAGGCCGATCTGAATCAGGTCTTCGGCGCTTCTCAGGGCGATTACCCGCGAGCCATCATCGCGCCGACCGATACGACGGATTGCTTCTATACGACTGTCGAGGCTTTCAACCTCGCCGAGAAGTATCAATTGCCCGTCATCATAGTGAGCGACCTGCTTGTGTCCGAACACCCTGAGACCATAGAAGCCGACGCGCTCAGAAACGACGTGCCTATAGAGCGAGGCGAGATCGTAACCAGTTGGCCTGAATCGAACGGCGAGTATAAACGCTATGCATTCACAAAGAGCGGCATATCGCCGAGAGCTTTGCCCGGCACCGCAGGGACCGTCTATGTCGCCGCCTCAGACGACCACGACGAAGGCGGCATACTGATAAGCGATGTCTTCACCTCGCCGCCCGTGCGCCGCAAAGTCCAGGAGAAGCGCATGCGCAAGCTCGACGCCCTGCTCCTCGATCTGAAGCCTCCCGTATTGGAAGGCGAGGCGGACGCGGATGTCACGCTCATCGGCTGGGGGTCGACGAGCGGCGTGATTCGAGAAGCCATCAGAAACCTCGCCGAGGAGGGCATACGAGCCAATCAGCTTCAGATCAAATACCTCTACCCGTTTCACGTAAAAGAGGTGAGCGAGATTTTGCGAAACTGCAAAAAGACCGTCTGCGTCGAGGCCAACTACACGGGCCAGTTCGCCCGCCACCTGCGGGCCGAGACCGGCATAACCGTAGACGACCACATCCTCAAATACGACTGCGAGCCGTTCGAGCCGCACCACATCGTCCAACAGGTCAAAGACATTCTCGCGGGCCGGGCCAGGTCTACGGACCTCACACAGGACGAGGCGCGCGAGATGGCCTATCACTACATTCGCACGCGGCTGGGCGAAACCCTGCGCCCCGGACGTATCAACAATGCAGAGGGCGACGGATTCGATGAGCGCGTCTGGAATGTGGAGATAGTGTCGCGCGACGGGGGAGAAAAACGGGGTGAACTGATTATAGGCGTCGAGACCGGCTCGACTTATCTATGGCTGCCGACCGATTGAAAAGGAGGTCAGGAGTCAGGGGATTCGGAAAGGATGAAGGATGAATCGATCAAAAGTTTCCAACCACAGGTTACACAGTTCGACCGCGCCTGCCGACTGATTACCGGGACGAATGCAATTTTTGTCGTATAATTCTTCATCTCAGTTCAGGGGAATTTGATGGACACACAGATTGAAACAACGCTGGAGAAGGACGGAATTCTGACTTTGGAGAACCTCCCTTTTCGCGCTGGTGATGTCGTCGAGGTGACTGTGCGAGCGAAAGCGGACACTGCCGGACCTGAGCGTCGGCTCACTCTCCGTGGGACACCGGTTTCGTACGTCGCCCCGTTTGAGCCGGTCGCGGCTGATGACTGGGAATCGGCTAAATGATAGTCCTTGACACGCATATCTGGGTCTGGTGGGTACATGGCGACTCGAACTTGCCTCCGACGTTTGCGGCGCAGATCGACTCGCACGAACAAGACGGTCTCGGAGTGAGCGCGATTTCGTGCTGGGAAGTGGCGAAGCTGGTTGAGTACGGCAGGCTTTCGCTTCCATATCGGATTCAGGAATGGATGGACGAGGCTTTAGCCTATCCAGGGGTGGAGTTGATTGATCTTGCGCCGCGCATTGCAATAGAGTCAACGCAGCTACCGCCTCACTTTCACCGCGATCCGGCTGACCAGATTCTGGTTGCAACAGCACGCGTATTGGAGGTTCCACTGGTTACGCTGGATGCGCGCATTCGGGCATACCCCCACGTCCGATTGTTACTCTGAGGCTTTCGAACTCGGCGGTGCAGGCGAGCGCAAAATCAAGAAAGAAATCTTTAAGCGCGCCGCCTGATCGCTTTGATAGCACAGAAATGAGAAATCAGGAAAGAAATCTTTTGTAGAAGGCTCTGCCTTCCACTGTTATCTGTGGTCAAGAAACGCTACGGACCATGGACCACGGACTACGGACAAACAAGGACATTCGCAAAGGAGAAATCATGGCAACAGTAGTCGAACTACCGATCAAAGCTTATGAGTCGGAAGTTGATCCGGATTGGTGTCCCGGCTGCGGCGATTTCGGAGTTTTGAAGTCGCTCAAGATAGCCGCAGGCCGGCTCGGAATCGAGCCGAAAGACTTGATGATAGTCTCAGGCATTGGCTGCTCGTCGAACCTGCCCGGATTCATTCACGCTTATGGCGTTCACAGCCTGCACGGGCGCGCGGTCGCGGTCGCCGAAGGAATAAAGCTCGGCAACCACGACCTTCACGTGGTAATCACGGGCGGCGACGGCGACGGCTACGGCATTGGCATAGGCCATTTCATTCACGCGATGAGGCGAAACATCGATATAACCTACATCGTGATGAACAATCAGATATACGGCCTCACGACGGGACAGGCGTCGCCGACGACTATGAAACATGTCCGCACGAAGTCGACTCCGCGCGGCAACGTGGAGTTGCCCATAAACCCGCTCGCCCTGGCTCTGGTTTCCGGCGCGACCTATATAGCTCGCGGGTTCTCAGGCGTGCCCGACCACATGGCCAACCTTATAGCCGGAGGCATCGCTCACAGGGGCTTTTCGTTGATAGATGTCTTCAGCCCTTGCGTGACCTATAACCATATAAACACTTATCCCTGGTTCAGGGAGAGGGTCTACAAGCTTGAGGATGAATCAAACTACGATCCGTCGAACGTCGAGTCGGCTCTGCAAAGATCATTCGAATGGGGCGACCGGATTCCGATAGGATTGCTTTATGAGGACGAGCAGCCGATCTATGAAGACAGCGAGCCGGCTTTCAAGCAAGGCCCGCTGGCCCATCAACCGCTCGGCCTTGAGCGAGAAGTTTTTCAAGAGTTCATGGAAGAGATGATGTGATTTCGAGCTGAGGGGATAAAGTCGAGAAAGAAATTTTTATGTATATGCTCAGACTTTTGCAGCAC
>JAKEHD010000569.1 GCA_022615215.1 Blastocatellia bacterium | reverse complement strand
GTGCTCGGGTTCTGGCTTCACTACCTCTAGTGCTCCTCTGCTCCCTTGCTCCTCTGCTCCTCTGTTTTGTTGCCCTCTGCTCTTCTTCACCCTTGCTCCCCCGCTCCCCTGCTCCCCCGCTCCCCCGCTCCTCTGCTCCTTATGCGCGCCACGTGGCCGCTTTCAGAGAAAATACGGGATTTTATCGCATTAATCGGGTAGATGTACGAATAGACGCGGAGGGCGAAAGGGATTAAGTTGTTGAGCGCGATCACCGCTTGGGCCGGTTCCAGTCACGAAACTGTTCGCTAAGTGGGGGTAGACGTAATATCAGTTGAATGAGTGGTCAAGGTATAGCAGGTTGATTTGAAGCCTGTGAAATCACCTTCAGTGGCCGAAGCGGTGATCGAGACTATACTGTGCGCAGGGTAAAATGAAACTTTTCCAGAGAGCACGGAATCAATAGATTTATTGCTCCTAAGAAAATGTCCGACAAGCTG
This sequence comes from Blastocatellia bacterium, assembly GCA_022615215.1. GTDB lineage: Bacteria > Acidobacteriota > Blastocatellia > UBA7656 > UBA7656 > JAKEHD01. The sequence goes on along the minus strand of JAKEHD010000569.1, from coordinate 8,403 downwards.
CCAGCTTGTCGAGGGCTGCCGGTCGAAAAATTAGCGGAGCGGACGACAATCTAGCAGATTGTCGGACATCGGGCGCAGTCGCTCACTCGCAATCTTGATGAAAAGTTTCAATCCATGCCGCGCGGAGTATAAAACAGAGCAGCCGGTCATCAAAACTTCGTTCAGCGCCGACCCGTCAGTATCAATTAACGGAAGGCCGTCGACTTCTCCGGCAGAAGATTCGGGGAAAACTCTTACCGGTACCCGCCGTTTTTGTGATAGCCAGCCAACCAGGGAGTCGGCCGTATACGCATATATCGCGGGACACCCCGGCAGAAGATTTTATGGAATTGTAATTCGATCGAGCAGGTTTGCCGCGATGTCTGACATAAAAGTCCCCGGACATGCGACGCCTGTGCTACCATATAAAAATTTGGAGAAGGTATGGACTCTGTTTCCGTCCTGCTGGTGGACGATAATCCTATTTTATTGCGCATAGTGAGCGCCTTTTTGCAGGGGGGCGGAGATATACACATATTGGGCACGGCGGGCGGGTGCGAAGAGGCCCTTGCGCAGGCGCGGGAGTTGCGCCCGGAGATAATCCTTTTCGGTCTCGGCACGCGAGGCGTCACGGGATTTGAGGCCATCTCCCGTCTGCGAAGCCTGGTCCCCGCGTCCGGCATAATCGTATTAGGTTTGTTCGACACGAACGGCTACAGGCAGGCGGCTATGGAAGCGGGAGCGGACGATTTCATATCGAAGGCCACGATAAGCAGCGATCTGCTCCCGGCCATCTCTCGCGTAAGGGAAAGCCTGCGACTGCGTGAAAAGCAACCCGGTTAGTTTTGCAGGGATCGGGGACCAGGAGCCTGGGTATGGGTATAATCGTCCGGTGCGGGCTTGAGATTCATCGGAAAAAGTACGGCGATATTGCAGAGGATTCTCAGATAAATAATATGAGAGACCTCCTTGATGATGGCTATTGATCGATCTCTGACCGGGCTGGTATAGTTTCAGCATCAAGTTTATGACCGCCCGCGCGACCCTTATGTCGCGCGGGCGGTTTTCTTTTGTGCTGAACAGGGGAACGCTGCCCTGCGGAGGTGATATGTATGAGAGATGAAGAATTCCTGGAACGGTTCGAGGATTGCACTTTCCCGAAAGAAAATTTCCATCATCAAGACCACGTTAGATTGGCCTGGCTCTACTTGCGCAGTCATTCGCTGCCGACGGCGCTCGTCAGGTTCTCCGAGAGCTTGAAGAGATTTGCCTCCGCGCACGGCAAGGAGGGTCTCTATCACGAGACCATCACCTGGGCTTATGTGTTTTTGATTCACGAACGAATGATGCGCGGAGAAAGCGGCACCTGGGAGGAGTTCGCACGTAACAACCCCGACCTTCTCGATTGGAAAGCAAGTGTGCTCGGAGCTTATTACCGTGAAGAGACGCTCCGATCAGAACTGGCGAAGAGGATATTCGTTTTTCCCGACAAGCATGAATAAGGACCGCTGAAAGGATGCTCCTCTCGCGGGAGCATCCTTCGTCGAAGCGCGACTATCGCTTACAGGTAACGATGCAGGCATTGAACACTACGTTTTCATATCCGCCTGAACGGGCGAATCTGTCGAGAAAATGTAGCTCCGCTTTTGCGGCCTCCCGTCAGTACGCTTCAAGACGATGGGCGGCTCGATCAGTTCAGGAGCCGTAGCTTCGTCGTCGTCGGGCAAGACCTCCGGCCCCGCCCCGCCCCCGGCGCGGTCCTTCCATCGGCGCGCTACTCTGCGGATTCCTACAGGGTAAATCGTCAGCGTGCCGTCAGGCTCTATCTTCAGCCTGAGAAAATTTTTCCAGTCCTCGATTCTCAGCGATGAGAACGCCTCTATCGAGTGGCGCTTGAATAGGTTCAAAGATACCAAAAGATAGATTCCCATTATGAGCGGTCCCGCGAGATACCCTCCCGCAAATACCAGCGCCGCAAGCAGAGCGAGTTCGAGGACCGGCTTCGAATCAAGCCCCATCTCCGAGACCGTGAGATAGGCCGCCCCCCATCCGATCAGGAATGTTGCAAGTACGTGTACGAGTCCATGAATAGAACCCGCGATCAGCTTGTACCATTTCGAATGAGTGTCGGTGAAGAGTATGAACCCCGCTACCATAGCAAGCCCCCAGAAACCTGCAAACGGCCTGTCGAGCACGGTCGCTAATGTTATGCTCAGGGCTTCTCCGAAGGCGGTCGTCTCTCCTATAGGCGCTCTGACCGCCCACACGGTCAGCAGATAGAATATGCCCGTAGCGATTCCGAATTTCTTGTTGATGAGCGGAAATAATAGATTGCGCCGGCAGAGCTTTCGAGAAGTCGCCATATCGGGATAGCAGGCTTTGAGCTTGAACCCTCCCTCAAGCTCCGTGACATCCGGGCCGTGCGTGGGGAAGAGGCTCGCGCCGCCTCCGCCCGCTGTTATCTTCTGGCTGTCGTCCTCCCTCGCGTGACGACGATAGTGGTGCAGGTCTCCCGAAAGGGCCACGCTTATGTTCTTTCTGAGCACCTTTCGTTCGAGAAAAGCCAGGTTGCTCTCATTATTAATCCCGGCGTCGTAGCCTTTGTAAATCTTCGAAAATATCCAGTGAGGTTCTGCGTTGCAGAGAATGATACGGTCTTCATCCCCTACACATGCGGCGACCCTTTTGAAATATTCGAGTTGCGGCAGGTCTATGTCTCCGCCCAACTGAACGTCCGTGCCGAGCAGCCACCAGCCGTGCGGCAACTTCAGGGCGAAATAACTGCGGCGCTGCTCGGTCCTCCATCCGCCGAGCCATCGGCCCTGGCAAAACAATCGTGTGAAGGCGACGAGGCTGTCGTACCAGTCGTGATTGCCCGGTATCGCATAGAGATGAGGGTGAGGGGCTTCCGTGTGAGGGAGCGCCGTCTTATAAGGGTAGACAAGGCGGTTTGCGTATCCGCGATTTGCGGGGTCGGGATATACCTGATCGCCGCCGAATACGAGCACTTCGCCTCGCAGAGTTTCGTACTCATCTTTCAGTCCGGGAAGCTTCAACTTCAATGAAGGTTGAGCGAGATGGTATGCAATCGTGTATGTGGAATTCCAGCCGTCGCCCGTGTCGGCCACGTAATCGATCCATATAGCCTCTTTCGGATTTCGAGGCCGGTCCTTGACGGACACGTACTCGCCCGTCTCGCTCAGTTTGTATTCACAGGTGTGATCGTAAAAGTCTTCGCCTTCGGGACCGGTGGCGAGGGCTTCTATGAGGCGATAGTCCGAATGTCGGCCGAAGATCGTTGAAATGAGCGTCCTCACTCCTGTGCGAAGCAACTCTCCCGGATCGAACCAGGGGGTCATCTTCAATCGTTCGACCTGCGGCCTCGCCTGTGGCTCTTCGCCCGCAAACGCGGCGCGTGTTGCGCTCTCGCCAGTATGTTCATCCGGGCCGTTGCCGCTTTTTTCTTCGTCATTACCTTCGATCATGATCTCTATTCACATTCAACCCGCAGACGGTGTTTACCAAAAGATCTCGACTATATTCGAATCGATTATAGCCACATCCCTGGTAATTAAAGGCACGTCTTTCAATTTCGCAGTAGCCACTATCACTGCATCGAACACATCGCGGGTAAAGATATAGTCCCTGGCCTCCGCAATTACATCTTCATCGAGCGCCACACACTCGAAACAGGGATGGGCAAACAGCGCAGCAGACCAATCCCGATATGGCTCATTAAGCCTGATTTCACCGGCCTTCTCCAAACGCGAGATCTCCCACAGCACTACCGCCGGCACGTAGATGAATGCCTCGCCACGCTCGGCTGCTTGAAACGCGCGCAGAGCGCGTCGAGAGAGTTTGTTGAAGAGACCGGTCATATACCAGATCAGAGAGTGAGTGTCGGTCACATAGACGGACATCGAAGGCTACCCCCGGAGCGAGCGCGCCCTGCTATCGAGCGCCTGTTCGATCTCTTCATGCTGTTTCCGCAAAGCATCTTCAAACTCTCCGGTCAGAACGGCCGAACCGGCCAGTTTCCAATCCTTGAGAAAGCCTTCACGCTCTGCGAGGACTGAGAGCCGTTTTGCGTGCTCTCGATCAGGTTCCATCCGTCCAACTTCCCAGCGCCGGACGGTGTTGGCCGTTGCTCCGACCAGCGCCCCAAAATAGGATTGCTTGCGCTTGCCACGCAGCCGCTTGATGAGTTGAGGCGTCCAGCGAATCTTTTTTCCAGCAATGGTTTTATCAATAACACCCATGTGTGGCTTCCTTCGTCAATCGAGATGCCGTTACGCTCTACATGCCAAATACTACAGATACACAGTAAGAAAAACCAGATAGTCTCCGGGTCGAGAAGGAACACGAAAAATGAGTCTGCTTTAAAACTCGTCCCCGGACGGCTCGACAATACACCATATCTTCGTTACTCCTCCGAACCGAGCACTCTTTTCGCCGCAAGCGAACTCATAGCCATTATGGTCCACTGCGGGTTGACCGTTATGCTTGTCGGGAAGATAGAAGCGTCCGCCACGTAAACATTCTCGTAGCCGTCGAGGCGAAACTCTTCATCGACGACCCGCTCTCCCTTATACGGCGACTCCTTGCCGATCATACGGTTTCCTCCCTGCGGGTGAGCCGTCGCAAGTCTCAGGTCGCTCATTCGAAGAGGATACGCTTCGAGGCTTCGCTTGAAGCGCGAGAGGTCGTCATCGGTCAGGGGCAGTTCTATGCCCGGCTCGGTCGCAAGTGTGGCCCGCGTGGCCCCGGCCGCTTTTCCTAATTCGAGAAGAGTCACGAGCGCGAATTTGATCCTTCGTTCGTCTTCATCTCCGAGATGCCAGTTGAGGGCACGGCCATTGATCGGATCGGCTCGCAACTCGATCATACCGTTAGGTTCGGACCCGACGAGAGCGCCGAAGTTCACAAGATAGCGATACCTCGACATAAGATCGCCCAGCCGGTTGAAATAGAACGGCACGGTCAGGGCGAACGCGCCCGGCGGGTTGAAATAGGTCTCGAATATCGCCCGGTTCTCAGGGTCTAGCGCGCCGAGGGTTATCTGTAACCCGTCGAAGGCGTCTAACGGGTCGGGGAATTCCAGGCCCGCGTAGAGCGCGAAGTTACAACTCATCCCCCGGCCCACGTTGCGGCGCAGCCCGCTCCTCATGAGAAAGTGGCTGCTCGCTATCACGCCCCCGGCGAGGATGACCGCCTTTCGGACCTTGACTCTCTGCAAACCCCCGGCCCCGTCCCTGAGCATCACCTCTTCTGCCCGCCTGCGGCCTGCGCCCTCGATGAAGCGGACTGCGCTCACTCCACTGACCACCTTCACCCCTCGTGCCTCAGACCAGGGGATGTAGGTTTCGAGCATGGAGAGTTTTCTGAGCCGTTTGTTTCCTAGATTGCAAAGCCCTTCGCCGAGCGCGTTCCGCTGATTCGCCTGCAATGTCACGGCAGACATTCTCTGCTCATTCTGTAAAAGGGCGTTGTATTTGCTCACTCCGGCCAGGAATCGCTCTTTGACTCTCTGATTGATCGCAAAATCAGAAATCTCTGCGATCTCAAGTTCGCTGGCCACGCGCGCATATTCCGTCTCGATTTCGGTCAGGTCGAGACCGTACTCCTCCTGCCAGGCTCGCCGCACGTGATCGGGCATCTGAAAGCATATAGCGTTATTGATGACGGTCGTTCCGCCTACGCATTCGCCTTGCAGGACGATCATATCGAACCGCTTCGATTGTTGCAGCCCGCCCTCTTTATAGAGCTTGCGTATCATCTCCATTTCGTCGTCGTTGAAATCCTGAAGTGGCGAGTAACGAGCGCCTCGCTCGACCACGAGTATTCGAGAAGGGTCTTGCACCCCACAGGCCAGGCGGTACGCCATACACGCGCCGCCCGCCCCCGAACCTATTATGAGATAGTCGACTTCGTCAGGGACGCGCGGATGGCCGACAGGGGTTGAGACCCTCGGCGCGATCAGTGGAAGAGGGGGCGTCACTACGGGTTTATAGTTTTCAGCATCCTTCGGACCTTGCGGGAGCGGGGCAGCGCCTTCGAGGGGCGGGCGAGCCGAAGGGTCGCCCTGCAAACGGTCGCGCGCATCAGGCGGTATGTAGCCGACCTCTTCCCATCCTCTCGCGTCCGCGTAGTGCGCGAGCGTGATGAAAGCATGCGCCGCAACACCTATCTTGTAGACGGCCTCGGCCGCTGCCGGAACGAATGCCTTGATGCGTTCTCTCGGAGGCCGCAGTATGTACTTTCTCAAAAAGAAGCGCCTCTCGTCCCGCCTCATCGTGGAAAAGGTCGGGTGCAATCCATAAGCGGCGTTGAAGACATGTTCGACCAGCCAGAATGGGAAATTCAACAACCCTCGTTTCCTCCCGCGAATGTCGGCCACGTGTCGGTCTATCTTCTGCAATATGGCTGCATTGTCTGCGGCGCTTCCGCTGTATATAGCATCGTGCAGGGCCATTACGTTTCGGGCGGAGGATGGATTCAGGGCCGTGATGAGGTGATCGACGTTGTAATACATCTTTCGCAGGCCGATTGCCAGAGCCACAACGAGCGCGCTGCCTGCGGCCTGAAGCATGAAGTACCAGTCGACGATCACGGGAAGCAGGGCATACCACTCGGTGATCACTCTCGTCTTTATCTCTACGCCGCTCTTCATGCCTCCCACAATCAACCACAGGACGCTGCCCAAAAGAGTGATGACGAATCCGAACAGCAGTACGCCGAATAGATAATCCCTTAGCCTCTCCCTTCCGGCCATAAGAAACGCCAGAAGCGAGAGCGTCGCATATCTCGTAACGGTATTGCCAAGCTGCGGGTCGGGATAACCATAAACCGCTCCCAGGCCGCTCGAACCGTCGCACAGTATCCGCAATAAGATCGCCGCAATTGCGATGAGCAATAACGCGGCGGCGAGGGAGTAAAAAAATATTCGAGTGAGTTGATGTGGCAGAGAGAAGAAGGCCGGAAACTGTTTTTCGGGAGCGAAGGCTCTAGCCCCCGCTCGGTGGCGCACGAGCAGCCACGCAAAAATCAGAACCATCACGCCATCGACTATGGCTGACGTGAGCAGAAAATCACGATAGCGCGGGGCAAGAGGCTCGTAAAAATAAAAACCCAGAGACGACGCGGTTGAAACCAGATGCCCGAAAAGCAACGCGAGCGCCGCATGCCATCTTACCTCGCGGTTGTATGCTCCGAGGAATGCGAGCATTAGCATTATGCTGATCTTGCTGAAGGTGTTGATAGAGAGCGCGGAGTTCTCATAGGTCATGACTATCAACATCCTCGCCTGTTCGGGCCAGGGCGTATCGCCGAGTATCCCTAAGATCAAAAACAGAAGATAGGCGAGATAACCGAGTCCGAGAAGCCTGAGCACCCAAAAGCCCGCATCACGCGCAGGTTTCTCGACCGTTTCATCTGTCCACTCTTTAGGGAAGAGCGCCTCACGTTGTTCGCGTGTAGGTTCGGCCTCTCCGGCAGGGCGAATCGCTGAGGCAAGCAATCGCGCAAGCCACAATGTAATCGCCCCCATGATGATTCCGTTGAACGACCACGCGACGACGAATTTCAAAAGGGGCGGAAGGGCGGCCAGAAATGTGCCTTCGTTATAAGTCCAGAGCGCTTCAAGCCCTCTGTCTCTGTAATGGGCCTGAAGATAGATGTCTACGGGGACGGTCGCCGCCACTATCAGAATGTAGAAGAGAATCGAACTCGATTTTCTGAGCAGCACGAGCAAGGGCGCGAGTGTGAAGGCGTAAGCCGCGCAACCCGCCCAGAGCATCCATCTGTATCGAAAAGTATATGCGTGGAGCAGATCGCTGCTGATGTACATAAAGAGCAAACCCGTCGCTGCGACAACCAGCATCGTGAGCATCAGACGTGCGCGCGGAGTGAGACGGTCGAGCGGGTCAGGTGCCGTGTAGCCTCGAAGGTTGAATAGCGGTGTCATATCTTTATCCTCGGAACGTGATCGACTCATGCAGGCTTGCCGGTAAGCGGAAACTCGACCCGGCGCGGTCAATACGTCTGCCTGCTGAAAATTCGGACGAATGAATGCGGAGAAAACAGGCCTTGGGCCGCGCCACATCCCGCAGCCGGCGCGAGTATATTACTTCGCCCTTGCGTGGTCAACCCCACACATCATGGTTGTTCCGGCAAAAAGCCCGCTTGCCCTATGCCTTCCGGTAGCTGATGTTGAAAGCAGGATTGGAAATTCACAAATAGCGCCGCAGGCGCGTCGATAAGGTAGCCGGGCCTGCAACATCCGGCAGAGATTAAAAATGAAGATACCATCGGCTTTAGCCGCATGGAGTTTCAGGTTTTGCCTAACTTCTGCCGCATCCAAAGCGCCGCCAGAAGAAAGAAAGCTTTAAATCCTTCATGGGCGGCGCACTCCAAATATGCGTTCCC
>JAKEHD010000568.1 GCA_022615215.1 Blastocatellia bacterium | reverse complement strand
GTGCTCGGGTTCTGGCTTCACTACCTCTAGTGCTCCTCTGCTCCCTTGCTCCTCTGCTCCTCTGTTTTGTTGCCCTCTGCTCTTCTTCACCCTTGCTCCCCTGCTCCTCTGCCCCCTTGCTCCCCTGCTCCCCTGCTCCCCTGCTCCCTTGCATGTTTTCAGCCCCAGCGCCTGCATGCCTCTACATAGTTCATGGCTTCAAGCTCAGGTCCGGGGCGCAATGTGTCGAGCATCTCCTCGACCGCTTCCACATGGGGGGAATGGATCGATAGCGATTGCGTGAGGTGTCGCGAAAATCGGACATGGGCGAGTTCCACCCATCCGAGTTCGAATTGAAATTGTGATCTTACCTTCACCGCCTCGATTTTTACAACAGGCGGCGAGCATCCGGCCATAGCTTCGACGAATTCCTCCGCCTCGAAGCTTGCAGCCGGGGCGACAGACGCAGGAAGCTCCGTACAGAGCAAAGACGCCGCCTCCTCGATTATATTCCGCCCCGTGGGAAAGTTGTATATTAGACTCGCGCTTTCCCTGTAAAGCTCTATGGAGCGTTGCGCGGTCGCAAGCAGCAGTTTGAATTTCAAGATCCAACGGCCTTCGCTGCGGCGAAGCTTCACATTATGATCGCTCGCCGGAGAGATCAAATACACGTCCTCGCCCGTGTGATCGCTCACGCCCATTCTGATGGGACGGGCGCGCACAAGCGCGGCCAGGCGATGGGGTATCCGCCCGAACGCGCGCCACTCCCAAATCTCTCCTTCTTCGGGTGGTTTCATCTCGATCAAGGTAAAAGGTAAAAGGTAAAAGTGAGAAAGGCAAGTGATCAGTGGTCAGTGATCAGTGGTCAGTGGTCGGTCGTTCTTTAGAACAGTCTTCGGCTTCCGAACAATGGACGACGGACAAATACGGATTTCTCTCTTCTATAGACGGGCCTGCCCCCTTCCATTTGCCTTTTTACTTTTTCCTTTTGCCTTGATATAACCCGCTCATTCCGCGCAAACGGCTTCAGCCGCATCAGTGGGCGCGGGTTGAAAGAGCCGATCTTCTATGTACCTGAGTATCTTTTCGGGCGATTCGCCTTCGAGGGCGAGCCGTTTGGCCTCGACCACTACGAGGGCGAGTTCGGCGGCTCGGTGGCCGAATCTCGGATCTGGCTTTATAAGGTCTTCGATGACGCGCATCTCGCGCTCGCCGCGAGGAGTATCACGGTTGAACCCTATCGCCACGGCCAACTGCTTGGGCACGGTCTTGTTGTTTATTATCAGGCCGAGCGGCTGAAACTCCTCCATCGCCTGCTCCTTGACACGGTCGAGGCGCAGCAGCGAGTTTTTGAAGGCCAACTGGCCGCGCAGTGTGATCTCTATTATGGGCCTTTGCTCATCTTCCAGGTCGTCGGAGGTAACGCACTCGCGGCGCAGCACTTCGAGTATCTCGGACCTTATGCGGTCGGGGTCGTCGTCGGAACTGATCTCATGCACGACGCGATTGAACGGCCGCTGGAAATAATCCTCTCCGGCCCTGACGAATTCCGTCTTGATACGAGGCCCGTCGGTCTCGACCAGAAAGGCCCCTCGCGCGACCATCGCCTCGTCCACGCTGCAAGCTTCGAGCGAGCCGGGATTGAAGGCCCACCCTTCGATGTCGAAACGCTTGTGTGTATGGCCGAGCGCAAGGTAGTCTACCGTTTCACGAAGCGAGACGAGCTTCGATATCGAAAGCGCGTTTTGAATGGGGCGATTGAGCTGGCCTTCTATATCGGAGTGCAGGAGCATTATGTTTGTAGCTTCGGGGCGGCGCGTCTGGCGCACGGCCTCTCCGAGCGCGGGCAGCACGTTGCCCACAGTGGTCCCGTACCAGTTGGTGCCGAATATGCGCGCGTCGCCGATATCTATGTACCCTCCTCGGGCTTCCTCTTCGTTCCACGCTTCGAGGCTCACCGCGCCCCCTTCCGACCATGTAGGCTCAAGCAGCTTCATATATCGCCATTGAGAGAAGCTGCGCAGCCAACTGAAGCGCGTGGTCGTGTCGTGCTGGTCGTGATTGCCTTCGATCACTATGACGGGGATGCGTTCCTGTTCGAGCTTGCGCAGCATGTACATGGCATGATTTGCGGCCTGGGGATCGACGTTGCGGCGGTCGAAGAGGTCTCCGGCGATCAATACGAAATCGACGCGGCGATCTATGGCGTGTCGTTCAATGACCTCTTTCCACGCGCGAAAGAAATCCGACGTCCTGTCGGGCAGGTTGTATCGCTTGATGCCCAGATGAACGTCGGCTATGTGCAGAAACTTCGCCATACGATTTAGCAATCCCCCTCGAAATCGAGCCGTTTCAGAACTCTTCGCCAGGGGGTAATTATAGCGGCTGGCCACTAAATTTGGTAATGTTTTTCGGCCGCACCACAATTTATGGTAAAGGCAGAGCTGTTTCAGTTTTCAGCCGAATCGCTGTGCATTGAAAACTGAAACCTGCATGGCCCGCCATCCGATGTCTTGTATACTCTGCGCGGCGCGGGACTTGAAACTTTTCATCAAGCTCACGGTTGGGCGATTTTATTTGGAGTGCGGCGGCCCAGACAAGAAAGAAATCTTTAGCCGCTTTCTCTTCGTGAGAGCCACTATCGCAGCCAAAGCGCCGCCGATGGCGGCGCACTCCAAATATGGAAACGATATGTGAAAGGACTTTTATGAAGATAGCTCTTTTAACCAACGAGTATCCCCCGAATATCTACGGAGGGGCCGGGGTCCACATGGAATATCTCTCGCGGGAGCTTGCGCGCCTCGACCGAAGGAAGCATCGATTGGAAATCTTCTGTTTCGGCGATCAGGATGAAGCGTCGGACAACCTCGTCGTAAAGGGCGTCCATCCGGCTTTCGAGCATACGGCCCGAGACGCTCGCCATCTGAAACTGTTCGACGCGCTCACGAGAAACACCATAATGGCGGGGAGCGTCAAAGAGGCGGACCTGGTGCATTGTCATACCTGGTACACGCACTTTGCGGGCTGCCTCATCAAGCAACTTCTCGGCGTCCCGCTCGTGCTGACGACTCACTCTCTCGAACCCCACCGCCCTTGGAAAGCCGAGCAACTCGGGACCGCATATAACGCCAGCAGTTGGCTGGAAAAGACGGCTTATCAAAATGCCGACGGAGTCATCGCCGTGTCCCGGTCCATGAAGAGCGATGTGCATGAACTCTACAAGGTTCCCTCGGAAAAGATTCGCGTCATACGCAATGGCATAGACCTGGACGAGTACCGTCCCAGGCCCAACCCTGCGATTCTCGAATACTACGGCATCGAACCCGACAAGCCTTTCGTGCTGTTCGTCGGCCGCATCACCAGACAAAAAGGCATAATCCATCTGGTCGATGCGATAAAGTATCTGCGGTCGGGCATTCAAGTGGTGCTCTGTGCAGGAGCGCCTGACACCGCAGATATCGGACGGGAGATGGAGGAGCGGGTCGAACGCGCGCGGTCGGAAACCGATAATGAGATCCTATGGATTTCCGAGATCGTCCCGAAAGATCGCGTCGTGAGCCTATACACTCATGCAAGCTTATTTGTATGCCCGTCGGTTTACGAGCCTTTCGGAATCATCAACCTGGAAGCGATGGCATGCAAAACGCCGGTTGTTGCGTCGGCGGTCGGCGGGATTATTGAGGTGGTGGTCCAGGACGAAACCGGCCTGTTGGTCCCCTTTGAGCCGGTAAGCGCAGATGATTTCGCTCCAAGAGAGCCGGAGCGATTTTCGCGCGACCTGGCTCATGCGATAAACAGCCTCATCCTTTCACCCGAAAGGCTGGCCCGCATGGGAGCGAAATCCAGACAGCGGGTCGAAGAGCATTTCAGTTGGGCCGCCATAGCACGGCAGACTCTCGAATTCTATCAGTCCGTTATTGATTCGTAGTCCTTGTTCGTCCGTTGTCCTTTGTCAGTAGCCCGTTGTCAGGGACCGGAGGATCAACCACAGATTACACGGGAGCGGGGGAGCGATTCGGAAAGGATGAAGGCGGAAGGATGAAGGATGAAAACCGGAGTGAAGCCATCGATTC
>JAKEHD010000567.1 GCA_022615215.1 Blastocatellia bacterium | reverse complement strand
TAACAGTGCTCTGTCGCTTGCATCATACGAGAACCTTACTTCCTTTCAAATACCGGGCCAAGACAGAACTTCTTTGAAACAGGATTTGTTTCCGTGCCCCGTGAGGGAATGAGAAACTCGCGTCACATACCTCCCAAAGGAAAAGGCCGCCCAACAGAGCAGCCGGGCCTCATCGCTTCAAACAAACCGCAAGCCCGTCTCTTATAGGCAAAATCACCGAGTACAAATCATCGGACGAATAGATCAGCCGATTGAATTCTCTTACACCTTCGGTATCCGGGTCCGTACCCTCTCGCGCCACGCGGCCGTACCATAAGGCATTGTCCGTGACGAGCAAGCCGCCGCTCCTTATGCGAGGCGCGGCTTTGCGAAACGCATCCGGGTACTGGTGCTTGTCTACGTCGTTGAAGATAAGATCGAACTCGCCCTCAAGCGTGTCGATCAGGTCACGCGAATCGCCAACGAGTATCTCTATTCTATCGGCCACGCCCGCGCGCTCGAAATACGCCCGCGCATCATCCGCGTTTCGGCGGCTCCCGTCCGTGTAATAGACCTTTCCTCCTTCACCGACAGCGCGCGCAAGCCAGATGGTCGAATACCCTATGGCCGACCCCATCTCGAATACCCGTCGCGCCCCTATCAGTCGGGCGTATTGATAGAGCACGCGCGCTACGGCGGGGCCTATGATGGGGATGGACTCGCGCTCCGCCCGCTCCTCCATCTCCCTCAGCACATCGTCGCGCGCGGGCAAGAGTTCATCCATATACCGCTCGACATCTTTATCCGTGATTCCGTTCATTCGCCGCATTCACCCCTTTCACGAGTAGTCTCAATTTATAAGCGAGTCGGAAGGGTTGCGCAACAAAGTTTGAGAAAGCCTGCGGCTTTGTGCTATCGTTTCTTTCGCAGAAAGGTCTACAATAACCATCACTCCGGCAGCCGTAACAGACGTGAGGATTTCCCATTGAGCGAGGATGTCACCAGGGCGCGAGACGCCTTATTTCAATACTTCGGCTTTGCGGATTTTCGAGAAGGACAGGCCGAAGTCATAGAGGCTGTGCTCGAAGGCCACGATGCAGTAGTCGTCATGCCTACAGGCGGCGGCAAGTCGCTCTGCTATCAACTGCCCGCCCTTATGATCGAAGGGGTCACGCTCGTCGTCTCTCCGCTCATCGCTTTGATGAAAGATCAGGTCGATCAACTCGCCTCGCGCGACATACCAACAACCTTTATCAACAGCTCGCTCACCTACGCGGAAGCCAACCGCCGCCTCAGCGAAATACGTCGAGGGCTGCACAAGCTCGTCTATATCGCGCCCGAACGATTTCGCAGCGAGGCGTTCACAGATGCCATATCGGAAGTGAAAGTCCGGCTATTCGCCGTAGACGAGGCCCATTGCATATCCCATTGGGGACACGATTTCCGCCCCGATTACCTCAGACTCAAAGAGGCTATAGACCGCCTCGACCGCCCGCAGGCCATCGCCCTGACCGCGACCGCGACTCCGCAGGTTCGCGCAGATATAAGCGAACAACTCGGCCTCACAGACCCCCGCGTATTCGTCGCAGGGTTCGACCGCCCCAACCTCGCACTGCACGTTGTCCACACGGCGACCGAAAAAGAGAAGCTCGCCACGCTCAAAAAAGTTATAACCGATTCGACCGGGTCGGGTATAATCTATGCCGCCACGCGAAAGAGCGTCGAGCAGCTATCGGCGAGGCTCAAACTTCAAGACCTGCGCGTGGAGGCTTATCACGGCGGGATGGACGAAAACGAGAGGACTCGCGCTCAGGATGCCTTCATGGGCGGAGAGTCTCAAGCTATCGTAGCGACCAACGCCTTCGGAATGGGGATCGATAAACCCGATATACGCTTCGTCGTTCATTTTCATCTGCCGGGATCGATAGAGGCTTATTATCAGGAAGTGGGGCGCGCGGGTCGCGACAACCTGCCGTCGGATTGCGTGATGCTCTTTAATTACGCCGATACGCGCACTCAGCAGTTCTTCATAGAAGGCAGTCACCCGTCGCCTGAACTGATAGGCCGCGTCTATCAGGAGATCGCTTCGATAGGGACCGAAAGGGTTGAACTCTCGGCCCGCGAACTCGCCATGCGGGCGGGCATCAAAAACGATATGTCGATCTACTCTGCGCTCGTCGTGCTTGAAAAGGCCGGGCATATCGAACGGGGCCGGACCACTGACACAACACTTCTCGCTATGATAAACGTTTCTGTAGACAAGGCCCTCGAAGCCGTGTCGGACAGGACGAATGAAGGTGGCGTCATCCGCGACCTGATCTTCAATCGGAATGTAAACGACCGCGAGCAGACAGAGTTGGACATAGGCGCGATCTCGGCCGCTTTGGGACTCAGCGAAGGACATGTGCGGCACGCGCTCTCCGCGCTCTCCGAGCGTGGGATCATAACCTATCGAACCGCATACCAGGGGCGCGGAATCCGCCTGCTTGATGAAGAGCCTGTCTCGGCTCTCAGAATAGACAAAAAGGAGATTGCCGCGCGCGCCGCCGCCGAACAATGGAAACTCCGCCGCGTGGTCGATTTCTGTTATCACAAAGGGTGTTTGCGCCGCTTCATACTGAACTATTTCGGCGACCGCAAGCACCTGGGAAACTGCGGCACCTGTTCGACCTGCGCGCCTAAAGCGGGAATAGAAGCCGCTGAGTCCGCGACCCGGCGCAAGGCAGCCGCAGGCACTCTCACTGTAGGGCGCTCGGCCTCTTCCGCAAAGATGCCCGATGCGTCTCCGCTCGATCACTTGCGTATAGATCAGGCCCCTGCGGGCGAGCAACTCAAAGCTGAATTGCGCGCCCGCTCGGCCAGAAAGCCGAGCACCATTAAAGACGAATCGCAAGCCGGTCGCACGCGCGCGCTCAACGAAGCCGAGATGGTAGTCGTAAAAAAGATTCTCAGTTGCGTGGCGAGGCTCAAGGGCCGTTTCGGAAAGGGCACGGTCGCCGCCGTTCTGCGCGGCTCCGCCTCCCGACAGGTGCTTCAGAACGATCTCGACAAGCTATCTACTTACGGACTGCTCAACGCCATGACGCAGGATGAAATAACCGCGTTCATAAAGGCGCTCATACAGGCGAATTGTATAGGCGTTCAGCAGGGCGTCTACCCTACGGTCAGCCTCACAGATTTCGGCCGCGAGGTCATGATGGGCCGCGCCGAGGTCAGGCTCGAATTGCCGGATTGATCGAGCCTCTCAGAGGAAATGATGAACGATGAATGATGATATGATTCACCGGATTCCGGCATTCTGAATTCTGCATTCTGCATTCATCGTTTCTTCGAATTACTTTTTGATTGGAGCGAAGCGACTATGGAACCAGAAGAAATCGCCTCCGGTGTTCTTCAAATAAATGAGAAGGGCTTCGGGTTTCTCAGGCAGGCGGACAACAACTATTTGCCTGGCCCGAAAGACGTGTTCGTCTCGCGCAACCTCATACAGGAATTCTCGCTGCGCGAAGGCGTACAGATAACGGGCGCGACAAGCCCTACAGACAACGGCTGGGGCCGGGGCATGTCCGATCACCTGACCGCCATCGAACAGATCAACGGGTTGAGCCTGGACAGGTACGCCGAAAGGCCCGAATTCACCCGACTCGTGAGCGTCGATCCGACCGAGCGGCTTGAGCTTTCTCTCGGCAACGACAATATGTCCATGCGCGTTATGGACCTGATCGCCCCCATAGGCAAAGGCCAGCGAGGACTCATAGTCGCCCCTCCCAAGACAGGCAAGACCACGCTCATAGAAGAGATTGCCGAAGCCGTCGCAGACAACCATCCCGAAGCGCACCTCGTCGTTCTGCTCATAGACGAGCGGCCCGAAGAGGTCACTCACCTCAAACGCCGAGTGCGCGGCGAGGTGATAGCTTCTTCGGCGGATCAGAGTTCCGTGCTGCACCTTCAGGTCGCGCGCCTTTTGCTCGAACGTGTACGACGCTGCGTGGAGTGCGGAGCCGATGTCGTCTTGTTGTTGGATTCGATAACGAGGCTTGCGCGCGCGGCCAACCGCGAGACGCGACGGGGCGGCCGAACCATGTCGGGCGGGGTGGATGCGCGCGCCCTTGAGTTCCCGCGAAAATTCTTCGGCGCGGCCCGCAAAGCCGAAGACAGCGGGTCGCTGACCATCATAGGGACCGCGCTCGTCGACACGGGCAGCCAGATGGACGAGGTGATCTTTCAGGAGTTCAAGGGGACGGGCAACCTCGAAGTGGTATTGGATCGCAAGCTGGCCGAGCGGCGAATCTTCCCGGCGATTGACATATCGAAATCGGGCACACGCAAGGAAGAGAAACTGTTCGACGCCGAAACCATGCCTCAGATAAACCTTCTGCGCCGCGCTCTGGCGGGCAAAAAATCTGTAGAAGCGATGGAGATACTGCTCAAAGGACTCGGCGAGACGCGCAACAATCAGGAGTTCCTCGAACGATTGAAGCAGCGGGGGTAGATCGAAAAATGATAATGAATAAGGTTTATACCAACCTGATTCGACTCAGCCATTAGCGAGAACCGCGATGCGATCATCCCTCTTTGAATTCGGACCTGAACCGGAAGCATTACCCGCTCAACACAAGTCCCCATTCAAAATTCAGTTGCTCAAATGGATTGGCAACAAGCAACGCTTCGCCCATGAGATAGTCAGCTACTTTCCTGAAAAGTTTGAAACCTATATGGAGCCTTTCGTCGGAAGCGGCGCGGTTTTGGCAACGCTCGCCCCTGAACGAGCGATTGCTTCCGACCTGCTCAAACCACTTGTGGAGATATGGCAGACGCTCGCGGCAGACCCCGATAAATTGAAGCGATGGTACGAGCACCGATGGCAGATTTTCATGTCGAGTGACAGGGTCGAGGCTTATGAGAATATCAAAGCAACCTATAATTCCAACCCCAACGGCGCTGATCTATTGTTCTTGAGCCGGTCCTGCTACGGCGGTGTGGTCAGGTTCCGACAACAGGATGGTCATATAAGCACACCTTGCGGAGTCCACCGTCCCGTAGAGCCGGATTCTTTCAACAAGCGCGTTGACCTCTGGCACGTCAGAACCAGAGGCACTACGTTCATTCATAGCGACTTCGAACCCGTAATAGAGAACGCACAGCCGGGCGATATGATCTATTGCGACCCGCCTTATGCACATACACAGGCGATTCTGTATGGCGCGCAAGCCTTCAGCCTGAGCCGCCTGTTAAAAGCCACACGGCGCTGCAAGGAGAGGGGCGCTTACGTAGCTCTGAGCATAGACGGCACAAAAAAGTCGGGCGACATGCTTTGCGACGTGAACATTCCGAAAGGACTTTTTGAAAGAGAAGTGATGGTACACTGCGGGCGCTCCATGTTGAAAAGATTCCAGATGGGCGGCGAAACGCTCGAAAGCGAAGTCGTGACAGACCGGCTCCTGGTGCGCCTGGCCGACGAGCTCCACGACGGCGCCAGGGTCTCCGCCGAGCTGTGGTCCGCGCTGGCCGCGCACTGGACCCCGCCCCAGCTGCTCGAGCTGCTCGTCACGGCCGGGTGGTACCGGCTGCTGGCCTACGTCATCAACGGGGCGGGCGTGGAGCTCGAGCCCTGGGCGCCCCGGCTGCCTCAGCGGTACCCCTCGGCCTGGAGCTCGAACAGCCCGGCGTAGCGCCCGCCGAGGACCACCAGCTCGTCGTGGGTCCCGTCCTCCACGATCCGGCCCTTCTCGAGCACCAGGATCCGGTCGGCCATGCGCACGGTCGAGAAGCGATGCGAGATGAGGAAGGTCGTGCGGCCCCGGGTCAGCTCGCGGAAGCGCTCGAACACGGCCCGCTCGGCCCGGGCGTCGAGCGAGGCGGTCGGCTCGTCGAGCACGAGGATGTCGGCCTCCTCGCGCATGAACGCGCGCGCGAGCGCGATCTTCTGCCACTGCCCGCCCGAGAGCTCGACCCCGTCGTGGGCGTACTTCCCCAGGCGCGTGGCCAGCCC
>JAKEHD010000566.1 GCA_022615215.1 Blastocatellia bacterium | reverse complement strand
TCTCTGAAGAAAGAAAAAGGGCGGCGCACTCCACATAAGCGTTCCTCTCTGGAAAAATTTTCATTTTGCCCCGCGCGCAGTATAAAATCAGAACGTGCTTCATGCATCTCCTTTCGACAGCCCATCCTCTCTCTTGAGCGTTAAAGCGACCTCGCTTCCTGTGAAGGCCGGGGCCTGCGCGATCAACGTAATGACCGCGTCGCAAAAGAGATCGAAGACAGGCTTGCTTCATTCTGTCGTTTTGAAGAGTTGTTTCCTTATTATTGGCTTGCGCTGGAGCGCAAGGGTCGGGCCAATAAGAGCGTTTCTGCCTGCGGGGATATTACAGGTCAAGAGCAATTCTACTCCTTCATCCTGTCACTGTCCATGTTCTCAAAAATTGCGGATTGCGGATCGACCCCGGCCTTCGCGCGCGCAGCCGCAATCCGCAATCCGCAATCGGCTCATTCGTATCTGAGCGCCTCTATCGGGTCTACGCGCGCCGCCCGCCGGGCCGGAAACCAGCAGGCCGCGAGCGCAATGAGCGTGAGCAGTAACGCGATTGCAACGAAGGTCGGAGGGTCTGTCGTGCTCACACTGTAGAGCAAACTCGACATCAACCGGGTCACCCCGAAAGCGGCGGCCAATCCTATGCCTACGCCTATGACGACAAGTTTCAATCCCTGCCCGACGACCATCCTGAGCACATCTGCGGTCTGCGCGCCGAGCGCCATGCGTATGCCTATCTCCTGCGTGCGCTGGGTGACGGTGTAAGACATCACGCCATAGATGCCTATCGCAGCAAGCAGCACCGCAAGCAGACCGAATGCTGTTGAAAGGAGCGCAAGCAAGCGGTCGCTGTAGAGCGATTCATCGATCTGTTCGCTGAGCGTCCTAAGCGCCGTGACCGGGAGACTCTGATCGTGCCGCGCCACTTCCTTTCGCAGAGTCGCGGCCAGACCGTCGGGCTGCTGAACGGTGCGAACATAGAAGGTCATCTGCCCGATTGATGATCTTTGCGTATATGGGGTGTAGACGAATCGCTCGGCTTCATCGCGCACGCTTGCGTGCTTGCTGTCTTTTACGACGCCCACAATTTCGATGTCGAGCGGGCGGTTACCGGCACCAAACATCATTCGCCGTCCGACGGGATTGCTGTCGCCGAAATACCTGCGAGCGAGTGATTCGTTTATGACAGCCACCTTCTGACTCTCGGCGGTGTCTTGAATCGTGAACTCGCGCCCCGCCACGAGCAGCACGCCCATCGTCGCAAAGTATGCGGGCGCAACCTGATTTCGGAAAGCATGCATGTCTTCGCTTTCGCCCGGAGTGTAGCCTTCGACCGTGATGTTCGACCCCATGCTGTTGTCGGCAAACAGAGCGACTTCGGCAGCGCTCACGGCTTCGACTCCCGGAAGCACGGCAATTGATTCCTGCAACCTTCCGAAAAGATCGATCGCGCGGGCCGGATCATAGCCATTAAGTTCCGGCGCTATCGAGAAGGCGATGAGCCGTTCCTTGCGAATCCCCAGGTCGATGTTCTTGAGATTGTATAGGCTCCGGGCGAACAGCCCCGCGACGACCAGCAGCACGAGCGTCAAGGCCATCTCTGCCACGACGAGTCCCTTGCGCAATCCGGCGTGCGAAAGCCCTGCCGATGCGCCTCTTCCCTGATCTTTCAATGACGAAACGAGATTGGTCCGCGTGGACTTGAGCGCGGGGATCAGTCCGAAGAAGATTCCCGTCAGCACGGCCAGACTGAAATTGAAGAGCAGCAGACGCCCGTCGAGATCAGCCGATAGCCTCCCGAACCCTTCACCCTCCGGCATCCATTGCAGGAGTCCGGCAAGCGTCCACACTGCGACGAGCAATCCGAGCAGCCCGCCGGCCAGAGAGAGCACGAAGCTTTCGACCATCAATTGCCGGACTATTCGCCATCGGCTCGCGCCGAGCGCCTGCCTGATGGCCAGTTCCTTCTGCCGCGCGACTCCGCGAGTGATGAGCAGGCTTGCGAGATTTGCGCACGCAATCAATAGCACAAGCCCCACCATGCCCATCAACGTCACAAGCCCCTCGCTCGCATCGTTCTGAAGTATCTGCCGTCCGCGCGAGCCGTCCAGGGTCTGTAGAGGCCGATTCAGGAATCGCTCGGCGTCCTGAGGAGAGAGGCCGCCCTGAAGCGGGAGTTCGCTCTCAAGCAGGCTGCGATAGAGCGGCCCGATTCCCACTTCGGCCCGCTCGGGCTGCATGCCCGAACCGAGCCGTCCGAGTATGTTCAACCAGTAATCCTTGCGGTCGCTGAGGGCGTCCCAGTTCGGCGTCATCTGCGCCTTCATCGTTATGGGGATGAAGATATCGGGCGTCTGTCCGACTTGCACGCCCGTAAAACCCGGCTGCGCCACGCCGACTATGGTCATCACCTGACCGTTTATGGCCATCGTTTGATTCAGAATGTTCGGATCAGAACCGAACCTCCGCGACCAGAACCCGTGACTGAGCACTGCAACCGTATGTGCGCCGGGAGTCGTGTCGTCTTCCTGCGTCAGGGTTCTTCCCAGGGCCGGCTTCACGCCGAGAACTTCGAAGTAATTGCCCGATATCAGTTCGCCTTCGGCGCGCTCGGTCTGTCCTTGAAAGGCTATGCTCAGCGAGACCGCGAAACGCGCGAGCAGTCCGCTGAATACTTCATTGCGGTCGCGCAGGTCTTTGTACATCGGATAGGAAAATGACTCTGCGCCGTCGTTCGTATCGCTCCAGACACTTCCCTGCTTATCGCCGAGCGAAGAGAGTATGACGAGCTGCTCAGGCTGCTCTACAGGCAAGGTCTTGAGCAGAACCTGATTGAGCAGAGAAAAGATCGCCGTGTTGACCCCTATGCCGAGCGCCAGCGTCAAAACAGCGACGGACGTGAAGCCGGGGTTTTTAATCAGCATTCGCGCGCCGTAGCGCAGGTCTTGCGAGAGTGTTTGCATAAGTCCTCCGTTTGCCTGGAGCTATGAGAACGATCTGATCATTTTTTTCAAGCGGCGTGCCAGAGTGAGACGCGGGCCAAGTCTTTGAGCAGGTTCGCAGGATGAAAGAAAGCGCGGGACGCGGTGTTCGTTTCCTCCAAGCGCGCTTCCCGGTTTCGAACAAAGCGTATCAATAGAAAGCGCAGAGCGTCAGACCGCGGCATATTCCGTGTAAGGCCGCACTGGCGGCGGTTGAAAGCCGAGCACGATGTCGGTCTTAGGAACACCGGCTGCTTCCAGATCGACGGCCACGCCGTGTTCAGTCCAATCTTCCTGAATCCAGAGCTTGCCATTGATGATCTCCACATGGACGACCACGCCGTAAGTGCGCTTCGACTCTTCCCAGCCTTCACGCACCACCAGGTAATTATCCGTGCGGCGATCAAACACTGACCGGTCGCGCAAATGCGGGTAACGTTCGGAATTGAATACGTGTTTTGTCAGCACTTGCTCAACTATGTCCCGGTATTCGTCCAGTTTATCCATTTGACGATCTCCTTCTTCCGCGGCTCAAATACGATGAGCCTGATGGTTTCTTCCTGCAAAAGAGATTCGACGTGCGGCTGGCTTAGAAATGACGCAAACACATCGGTGTGAACTGCCAGATAAAGCAGCCGCTCCGGCTCCTGTTTGCGCAGCAGGTAACGATAGAGCACCAGTTGACCCAGAGCATTCTCCAGATCATCAACCTGAGAACGCCCGACGAAGCTTTTGATTTCGACAGCGATTTTTCGGTCGTCTTTCTCAGCCGCAATCAGTCGCTCCGCTGCCAAATCTATTTGCAAAGTAGCGCGTCCCCATTTCAGGCCGTAAGGATCGTCCGTGATCGTCCAGCCGTCATTTTCAAGCGCCTGTCTGACATGATCGTGATAGAGGTCTTTTGCCGGCATGACAGAGGAATTATGCCAGAGCCTACAGATTTCGGGAATGAATCCTTTGCCTTTTACTCACTACGCAAGCTGATCAGGCAATTGGGCCTCAAACCTGTGCCGCATGACTAAAAAGCGCATATCAGTCAACCTGCGGCGATCTGTCAGGCGGCTCTCTCTCTCTACTGCGATTACTGTATCTGCCCGGAATTCTGCGCTACTCATTTACATTCCATCGAGCATATCGTTCCTGAAAGCCGGGCTACGCCGATTGCTGCTGCTCAATCAGGAACATCCTCCGCCGCATCGCTCATCGCCATAGCCGTTATATACTGCGCGCGGGGTAAAATGAAAGTTTTTCCAGAGAGGAACGCTTATGTGGAGTGCGCCGACCAT
>JAKEHD010000007.1 GCA_022615215.1 Blastocatellia bacterium | reverse complement strand
GGCTCCAACCTGTCAAAATTTCTGTGGCGGACCACTAGCTCTGTATGAACACTATAGCAAGCCTTTTCTCCAAAAGAATTATTTCCGCGCCAATGCGTGTTAAGCATTGGCAAAGACTTGATGTTTATGCTATTTTGATTGGCTTCAAGGTATGGCGATCTTTCTACATGCAACTGTTAGCAGGCCATAGCTCAAATACTTAAGGAGAACCTTTTTAATGGAGAACTACGGTAAAGTTGTGCAAGTAATAGGCCCTGTTGTGGATGTGGAGTTCGATGAAGCGGCTCTTCCGCCAATTTATCAGGCTTTGAAGATAGTAAGTGACGGATTCGAAGTGCCTGAACCGATAGACATAGTTGTAGAAGTGCAACAGCATTTAGGCGAGAGTCGCTGCCGCTGCGTTGCTATGCAACCGACCGACGGCATAATTAGAGGGATGCGAGCCATAGATACTAATAACCCCATAACTGTTCCTGTCGGACCTGCAACATTAGGGCGAGTGTTAAATGTCATAGGCCAACCCGTTGACAAACTTGGACCGGTTGTATCCGAGACGAGCTATCCAATACATCGCCACGCGCCCGACTTTCAAGATCAATCCACCGAACTCGAAATGTTTGTCACAGGCATCAAGGTAATAGATTTGCTCGAACCGTTTTTGAGGGGAGGGAAAATAGGTCTATTCGGAGGGGCCGGCGTCGGCAAGACGGTATTGATCATGGAGCTAATAAATAACGTCGCCATGAAACATGGCGGATTTTCTGTCTTTGGCGGGGTCGGCGAGCGGACACGGGAAGGAAATGATCTGATACGCGAAATGGTCGAGTCGAAGGTAGTAAACTTCGGCGACTCATTCTACAAACATCTGGAGGCCACAGGAGAGTTCAACCTTGACCATGTAGACATGACGGCAATCCCAAAATCAAAAGCGGCCCTTGTTTACGGTCAGATGACAGAGCCGCCAGGCGCTCGATTGAGGGTCGCTTTGACTGCTCTTACAGTTGCGGAATACTTCAGGGATGAAGTCGGAACCGACGTTCTCTTGTTTATCGATAATATATTCCGCTTCACTCAAGCAGGCTCTGAAGTATCAGCACTACTTGGCAGAATGCCTTCCGCCGTCGGATACCAGCCGACACTTGCGACTGAGATGGGCGAGCTTCAAGAGCGAATCACTTCAACGAAAAAAGGATCAATCACGTCCGTCCAGGCCATATATGTGCCTGCGGACGATTATACGGATCCTGCGCCAGCAACTACGTTCGCTCACCTGGACGCAGTAACGGCACTGTCGCGGCAAATATCAGAACTTGGTATTTTCCCCGCAGTAAGCCCGCTTGATTCTACTTCTCGCATCTTGGATCCGAGAATAGTGGGGCAGGAGCACTATGAGGTGGCGCAGGAAGTGAAGCGAATACTTCAACGGTACAAAGACTTGCAAGATATAATAGCTATCCTCGGAATAGATGAATTATCTGAAGAGGACAAGCTTACAGTCGCACGTGCGCGCAAGATACAGAAATTCCTATCCCAACCCTTCCATGTCGCCGAACAATTTACAGGTAGGAAAGGCAAGTTTGTTACGCTCGAAGAAACTGTCCGGGGCTTCAAAGAGCTTATATCGGGGGGGCACGACGATCTGCCCGAGCAAGCTTTTTATATGGTGGGCGGAATCGATGAGGCAGTGGAAAAGGCAAGGAACTTGTAGTCATAAATTGATGAAGGGGAAGAAAAGCAGCATGGGGTATGTCATCAATGGTCACGCCCTGGACTGCTTCCCCTTCCATCTTATCCAAGGAACACGCTTAAAAGGAGTTTAGGGACGAGCAATGCCAGAAAAAATTCTTCTCGAAATTGTCACCCCGGAAAGAAAGATATTGGAAACTGAAGTAGACAGAGTGGAGGTTCCTGGCTTCAGTGGAGAACTGGGAATACTACCTGGCCACACCGAACTCATATCTCAACTGAAACCTGCGGGATTACTTACCTATTACTTGAACGAAGTCAAAGAGGAAATGGCGATAAGCGATGGCTTTGTAGAGGTGAAACCCGATCGCATAGTAGTACTGGCCGATAAAGCCGAACGTCCGGAGGATATAGATATTGCCCGTGCGCTTGAACTTAAAGAGACAGCAGAGCGCCAGTTGCAAAAAGCAATGTCAGATCCAGACATAGATATCGCTCGCGCAACGACAGACCTCGAAAGGGCCTCAATCAATATTCAACTGGCAGAAAAGGCGCGCAAATAAAACAGAGGAATACTATAGCTCTAGCATTTCTCAACGGAATTACTTTGCGTGCAATCCATAGCGAATGAATTTAGATATTCTGTAATATAAATATCGAAAAGTTAAGATTGAAACCTGCGACCATATATGATAATGTTGCCAAGTTTCATGGCGAGGTCTTTTTATCAACTGTCACTAATTTCGTCCAGAAGGACTGAATTTGTGTAAATAATTCTGCAAGTCGAGTCAATCAGTTTCAGCACTTGATAAAAAGTATCCCTGCCACCATTGATATGCGTTAGTGTGACTAAGCGATTGGGCCGGGATTTTTCCAAACAGCGGAGGTCAGACCCATTCAAACTTGTTGTAACGAGGAATGCGGGAGTTTGCATAGGTTGCTATTTATATGGAAATCTTCTGCATTATCAATTATTTAAGATAAAATATAAAGGTTCGGTGATAGGTCTTGGCAACATCAGAAGTACAAATAGATTTATTGTCCTCGATACTTTCCGCTATATCGAAAAGGGTGAACCATCAAAGCTTTAACACCTGGTTCAAACCTATTTCATTCGCAACTAAAGACAACTCTACAGTATACTTGAGAGTCCCTAACGAAATCTTCAGGGACTGGATAAGCAGCAATTACTTCGATGTTATAGAGGAATCTTTGCAGGAACTAAATCTCGAAGGATTCAAAGTCAACTTCTTGATCGAAGAAGAAAAGAAATCCGGCAACTCTAATGGTAATAAAACCGAGACCGAGCCGAAACCATCCAGACCCCCTGTGATTAGCCAGGACGCTAGTAACTATGGAATTGCCAAGCTAATAGAAATCGAACCGGTCGAACTTCCGCTCAACCCTAAGTATACCTTTAACACGTTCGTAGTTGGATCCTGTAACCAGTTCGCTCACGCAGCAGCGTTAGCAGTGGTAGACATGCCCTCGAAGACATACAATCCGCTGTATATCTACGGCGGCGTAGGATTGGGAAAAACTCATCTTATGCACGCAATTGGCCATTCAATAAAGTCCAGAAATCAAAGCCTTCGATTAACCTATATATCCTCAGAAAAGTTCATGAATGAATTAATAAATGCCATAAGGTACGACAAAACGATCACATTTAGAGAAAAATATCGAAACATAGACATTTTATTGATGGACGACATTCAGTTTTTGGCCGGAAAGGAAAGAACCCAGGAAGAGTTTTTTCACACTTTTAACGCCCTGTACGATTCCCAAAAACAGATAGTTATATCGAGCGACTGCCCTCCGCGAGAGATACCTACTCTGGAGGAGAGACTCCACTCTCGATTCGAATGGGGATTAATAGCCGATATCCAACCTCCGGACCTTGAGACAAAAGTCGCTATTCTGAAGAGAAAAGCAGAGATCGAAAAGATAGACCTTCCAGATAATGTCGCCCTCTTCATTGCAAGCAAGATAAAGTCCAATATCAGAGAATTGGAGGGTTCGCTTGTAAGATTGGTCGCCTATGCCTCACTGAAAGGCTTGCCTATAGGGATAGACCTGGCTCAAGAAGTGCTGAAAAATATAATTGATGAGGAGACTGGCGGTATCTCGATAGAACTGATTCAAAAGACTGTGGCCAGCCATTACGGTCTCAAGGTCGGAGACCTGAAATCGAAGAATAATTCGCGTAGTATTGCCGTACCGAGGCAGGTGGCAATGTATCTGTGCAAAACTCTCACTAAAGCCAGCCTCCCGGAAATAGGCCGCGAGTTCGGAGGAAAACACCACACAACCGTTTTGCACAGCATCAACAAAATTGCCCAGCTTTATGAGAAAGATATGTTTTTCCACAGGCTTATCAACAGCCTAATTACTGATATAAAATGAGTTATATACTTTTTCCACAAATAGCACCTGTGGACCCTATGTGGAACCTGTTGAAAACTATTGTAGTTCGCTCAAGGTTCCACAGGCAGGTCAGTTTTTCCACATGTTTTCCACAGCTTTTTTCACAGGCCAATTGTCTATTTAGTGTTTATATATCAACAAGATAGCTATATGGGTCCACTTTTCCACAGGCCCTACTACTACTACTATATAAAAATAGTATTTTGATATTTAAAACAGCAGTAATTAAGCCAAATTCGATCATAGAGGTGGAAAATGCAATTCAGTCTGAGCAAAGGCAATCTCCTAAAAGAGTTGAATCTTCTTCAAGGGGTAGTGGAAAAGAAGAATACTATCCCTATACTATCAAATGTGCTTGTTGAGGCCGTGAGCGAGTCAGTGATTTCATTGATAGCTACGGACCTTGATGTTTCGCTCAAGACGCAATGTATAGCGGATGTCGCCCGTCCAGGTTCCGTTGTGTTGCAAGCCAAGAAGTTATTCGAAATAGTTCGCAATTTGCCGGATGCGGAAATCAATTTCATAAAGGAAGAAAACGATTGGGTCAAAATCA
The DNA here is from genome assembly GCA_022615215.1 of Blastocatellia bacterium. GTDB lineage: Bacteria > Acidobacteriota > Blastocatellia > UBA7656 > UBA7656 > JAKEHD01. Next base: position 40,794 of record JAKEHD010000007.1, on the reverse strand, counting down.
ACTGCGGTTCTTCCGAATTCAAAATGGTAGGGCAAGCGAAAGAGCATTTCCCATCAACGCCTGAACTGGCAGATTCAGGATTATCAATTCCTGCGGCCATACTGAACCGCCTGATAAGCCGCACAGTTTTCGCCATAACCCAGGAAGAATCGCGGTATGCTCTTAATGGATCGCTATTTTCGTTAAATGACCAGGAGTTACAACTGGTCTCAACCGACGGATTCCGCCTGGCAATAGCGTCGAGCAAAGTTGAAACACCGGCAACCCAAGAGGGCGAAATCAAAGTCATAGTTCCCAAGAAGGCTTTGACCGAGTTGTTGAAGCTCACTGTCGGGTCAGAGGAATCCTTAGAATTCTCCAAGGATGATAATCATTTATACTTCAAACTCGAACACCGGCAGCTAACGTCTCGTATGCTGGCAGGTCAATTTCCCAATTACGATCTTGTGCTTCCGAAAAACAACGACAAGATAGTGCCTCTCAACGCTGAGAAAATAACGCAGGCTATAAGAAGGGCGGCCCTCATGGCTGATGAGCGCAGCCACGGGGTGAAGTTTTATCTCAGCAGTGGTATGCTGAATATAACCTCGCAGAGCGCTGAGGTGGGCGAAGCGAAAGAGATGATTCCGATCGATTATGAAGGTGACAAGATGAGTATAGGGTTCAATGCTCAGTACCTGCTGGATTTTCTCAATGTGGTGGGCACAGAAGAAGTGATTTTCGAATTCAAAGACGAGCAAAGCCCTGCACTGATGAGACCGTCCGGCGAAGACGGGTACGATTACAGATGTGTGGTTATGCCCATGAGATTGATTTAGCCCGAGTTCGGTCGCTGCTGTTCATAATCGAGAGCCTCCGACGTTACTTGCAGGTTGAGTGCTCGTTATGGCCGGTAAACGTATTCTTGTAGTTGATGACAACAGTTCCATACGAACAGTGGTTTCAGAGTACCTCAAACAAGAGGGGTACGAGGTAATAGAAGCCATAGACGGGATACAGGGTCTTGACCGCGGACTCTCTTCCTCATCCGACGTCATATTGCTTGACGTCGTAATGCCTGGGATCGATGGTTTCAGGTTGTGCCATTTGCTCCGTCAAAGGGGAGTCCAAACTCCCATAATCATGCTCACTGAAAAAACAAGCATAGAAGACAAGGTGACAGGATTCTCTTGTGGTGCGGACGATTATCTGGCGAAACCATTCGACAATTTGGAACTGGGGCTTAGAATCCAGGCATTGCTCAGGAGATATTCGGTAAAAGACCATCGCTCGGCGCAAAAAGTCATAAGGCACGGAGACCTTGAGATAGATATGGACCGCCATACAGTAAGCGTTGATGGCAAGGCGGTTTCTCTCACGCCAATCGAATTCAACATAGTCAAACTCCTGGCGTCGACACCCGGCCATGTTTATTCGAGAAATGATCTGCTCAATGCAATATGGGACACTGCTTATGAAGGGTACAAGAGAAACATAGACCCGCATGTAAACAGGTTGAGAACCAAGATAGAGAACAATCCAAAAAAGCCGAAGTATATTCTCACCGTTTGGGGCGTGGGGTATAAGTTCAATGATGCCCTGCCGTGATTGAATCCAGTGATTCATAAGCCCACTATTCCCCATAAGCATAACCGGTAAATGAGCGCAAAGCTTGTGAATATTGCTTCATCATCCGCTTTTCGCAAAATCGAATAAAGCTTTCCTTGTAACCGCTAAAAAGAAATATCCTACCGCTCACGGCAAACAGATTGAATCGTCGAGGATACTCTCATTAGTCTAAACGTGGAGGCTGAAAGCTTCCGGATGAGAAGTCAAAGCATTCCACCTGCGCAAAGCAGAAGGAATGCGAAATCTTAGTAAGCGAAAATCGATGCAGCCATGAAAGTTTTTGGAAGGTTTATTTTTACAGTATTCACCGTAATCGCTGCGGTAAATATGTGTGAGGTTGAAGCCCAACACGAACCCATTGATCTAAGGGGCGATGTCAGGGACCAGCACGGCGATGCTATAGTCGGCGCGAAAGTAAGCCTTGTAAACAGCCAGGGCCGCTCCGTCGAAGTTATCACAGATGATCGCGGCAGGTTTCAGGTCGAAGATTTGGCCGCTGGCACTTACACATTTAAAGTATTCGCTGAAGGGTTCGCTTCGCATGATGAAAAGATTTCTTTGATGGCTGGTTCAATGCCTCGGCAGATCAAAATCACTCTTTATCCTTCCATCGCCGAAACTGTAAACATTGACGAGGATAAAGAGCGCGTCGCGCTTGACCCAGGTCGGGCATCTGGCGCTCAGGTGCTCAAAGAGCGCGAGTTAAAAGCGATGCCCGATGACCCCGATCAGTTCGAAGAGCATTTACAATTGCTCGCAACTTCATCGGGCAGTCCTCCGGGAGGCGCTACAGTGACCGTCGACGGATTCCTTAATGAAGGTCGTCTGCCGCCCAAGTCTGCTATTCGCGAAGTGCGTATAAACCCCGATCTATTCTCAGCGGAGTATGACAAGCCTCCATATCGAGGCGGGCGCATTGAAATATACACGAGGCCGGGGACCACATCTTTTCACGGCACAGGATTTTTTAACTTCAACGATTCAGTCATGAACGCCCGCGATGTATTTGCCCCGACGCGAGCGCCTTCCACTACTCGGCGGTATGGGTTTCAGTTTGGCGGCCCGTTGGTTCGTAAGCGGGCAGGGGCGCTTTTCGATTTCGAAGCTCGTGATATTGAAGACTCGGCAACCGTCAATGCCATCATTCTCGATAACGATTTTCAACCGACACCCCTTTCGGTCAACATGCCGACGCCAAAGTTATTATTGATCGGTTCGATTAGGGCGGACTGGCAGATTAATTCCGCAAACACATTTGTGGCTCGCTATGACTTTAACCGCGACCGGCTCAAAAATCAGGGGGTCGGCGGTTTCGATCTTCCTGAACGCGGATACAACAGCAGAGCGGGCGGCTACGAATTGCGTTTATCCGAAACGGCGGTGCTGAGTAATAGGGCTTTCAACGAAGCGCGCCTCGGTTTGGCTCTCCGTCAAATTACTCAAGAGGCGTCCTCCAATGCTCCCGCCATATCCGTATTGGGCGCGTTCTCTGCCGGCGGCGCGACAGGTCAATCTCTGATCCATAAAGAACAATGTCTGGAGTTTGCCGGTAATCTATCGGTTTCATTCGGCAAACATAGCCTCAAGGCGGGCGCGCAAATAATCGCCAGGCGCATTGATGATGCTCGCTCTGATAATTTTAACGGGACGTTCATTTTCGGCGGAGGCGTTGCGCCTAAACTCGATTCCAGTGGAAGCATCGTAGCGGATGCTGATGGCGCGACGTTCATCAATGTATCCGGGCTGGAACAATACCGCCGCACTTTGCTCGGCCTTCCAGGCGGCGCGCCAACCAGATTTTCGATTACGAAGGGCAACCCGCTGGTTTCCGTCAATCATTGGACGATGGCCGGATTCGCGCAGGACGAATGGAGACTGCGCCGAAACCTCCTTATCAGTTTGGGACTGCGCTACGAGAGCCAAAACAATCCCTCCGATGGCGTCAGCCTGGCACCTCGATTGGGCCTGGCCTACTCGCCGGACAAAGAGCAGCGATGGGTGCTGCGCGCGCGTGCAGGTATATTCTATGATCGCATCAGCGAGTTGTTGACTCTTGAGACACGGCGTCTTGATGGATCGCATCAAAATCAGATAATCGTTGACTCGCCATCTTTCCCGGACCCTTTCAAAGGCGGGATTCTCCTCAATGTAGTTCCCACTCTGCGGCGCATAGACTCAAAACTGCGGCCGCCCACTTCCCTGCAGACGCAGGCGGGCTTCGAACGTCAGATGCCGCGCGGTTGGAAGTTGGAGATGAGTTATTACTGGTCTCGCGGGTGGGCCGACCTGCGCTCTCGCAATATCAATGCTCCGTTGTTCGGCAGTGGCGATGACCCGCTCAACGCTCCGCGCCCGCTCGGGGTCAAGGAGAATTTGCTTCAGTTCGAATCAAGCGGCAGCATTAACGGGCAGGTGCTCTTCATCGGGGCCAATCAGAGCAGCAACAAGCATTTCAATATTTTTTCGGGATACCTTTTATTCGACTTTCATTCAGATACAGACAGCGCGTTTTCTCTTCCGCAATCGAGCTACGATTTTAGCGGCGAACGGTCTCGGCCATCCTGGCAATCGCGTCACAGGGCTTTCCTTGTGTGCATAATCAACCTGCCTCGCAGCTTGCGGGCTTCGTCTTTATTCAATATAGCTTCCGGGACGCCTTATAACATCACGACCGGGCGCGACAACAATGGCGATGGCAATTTCAATGATCGCCCCGGCTTCATTGATAGCGGTGACTTGAATGCAGTTCAAACGATATTTGGATCGCTGGACCCGGCTGCGATAAACGGCGCGCTGCGCCGCAACGCGGGCACAAATCCTGTGAACGCGACGCTCGACCTCGATGTCAGCCGGTCTTTTAGTTTCGGCGGAAAAGGCAGAGATAATGATTCGGGGTATAAACTGACTTTAAACGCCCGCGCCGGCAATCTGCTAAATCACGCGAATGTTTCAGGACTGAACGGCGTGCTCACGTCGCCTTTCTTCGGCCGTGCCAACAGCGCCGCGCCCTCTCGTCGCATAGAGGTTGGAGCGCGTTTCAGTTTCTGATCTTTATGGAGTTGCACATGAAAAAGTGGCAATGCTTTTTACTGGTGGCTGGTCCGATGTTTTACCTTGCGATGTTGTCAGTTTCTCTGACCATCGCGCAGCAAGCGTCGGCGGAAGGCGATGATGTTTCGTATCCGATTGTGCCGCTGATCGTTGACTACGAGTATGCGCCTGAGCATTTTCTGCAATGGGTCAATGACAATCCGCACTATTCGATGATTCAGGCGTCCGTCAGCAAAAACGATCCTCCTGTCTACCGGATAATTCTTTTTGAAAAGGGATCAGGGCAGCCTGTTTACTATTGCAACTCGGAGTCACAGGTCAAACAATTGCTGCGCGCAGGAAAGGAAGCGCATCTGTCGAAGATAGATTTTCGGGCAGTAAAACATGTCGGCCAGGAACCGATGTATGGCTTCGGGTTCAGCGATAAACATGATCGAGCGATTCGCTGGCGCTTCATTCCCGCAGGCGAGCCTTCCGAGCGAGGGGCGGGTCTATCGCCGCAAAACGGCGGGAAGGGACTCTTAATCCTTTACCGTGGTCTATCGACCGCCGCAGGAGAAGGAACGGCCGTGCAGATAGGCGACAAAGTGAGCGAAGCCGAACCCTGGCCTGAAATCAGCGCGCCTCCCTATTTCGTCGCCTACAGGGGGGCCTACGTCAGAGGGATGGGCGTAGGGTCTTTGCTCACAGGCAGCGAGAGTTGGAGAGTGGAATCGGCCCCGAAAAATATATCGGAAGGCGCTGAATGGATATTGACCGATAGTCGAGGAAACAAGAGACAATTGCGCGTCACTTCCGCTCGCGGCGATGATTTGACAATAAGTGAAAAAGCGTCTCAAACCTCGTCTGCCGCTGTCCTGACCATAGACGCGCGAAAGATGGAGAAGGGGATTGCTATTCGTTCGATAACGGTCGCGCGCGGCGATCATTTCATGCGTATAAGTTTCAGTCCCAGCTTAGGCCTTTCAATGAAGAAATCCGAATCGGTCTTTCAGATAGATCAAAACGGTCAAGAGAAGCTTGTGCATGGAAAGGTGTTCGCAGAGAGGCGGGAAGGTGAAATTGATTTACGCTTGCAGCCGGAATCTCCTTCGTGGGCAAAATCTCGCGCGCTCAACGCCACGATCAAGCCCAACGTCGGCGGTTACAAAATTGATGTTCATCAATGACAAGGATATTGCTCTGTAACAGGTTGAGATTGAAGGCAGACGAGCGCAACCTGCTAAGGCATGGAGAGACTGTGATGAATTATTCAACCGACAGTCAAGCGAGCGTTCGCCGGATGGAAGGCATTCTCATCTCTAATATGAATGCGCGAATGCTTTGCAGAGCACGCGGGCTGCTTGCCGCCATTTTATGTCTATTTATTCTATCTGGCGGCGCGCGGGCGGTCGCTGCGCAATCTGCAAACAAAGTCGTCGAACGATATATAAAGGCGAGGGGAGGGGAAAAATCGCTTCGGCGCGTGAGGACTCGGCAAGCGAAAGGGACTGTCACCCGTCAGCGCGACAATGCAAAGGGTAGTTGCCTTACAGCAGCGATGCCGCCTGATCTCTACGCGCTTCGCATGCAGATCGGAGAATTCAAGACGGGTGCGGGGTTCAACGGCAGGTCCGGCTGGCGAATGGATTCGCGCGAAGGGCTGCGCACTTTGACCGGCGCTGTCAGCGCCGATTTTCAAGCGGAGGCGTCTTACCGCAATCACGGCTTGCTCGATTACAAGAAGAATAAATCGAAGCTTGCTTATGCGGGGCCTTCAACAGTCAGGGGCAGAGCCGCGCACGCCATTGTGCTCACAACCGGTAGTGACGTGCAGATCAAGATGTATTTCGATAAATCTTCGGGGCTGCTCGTCAAAGAAGAGTTGCCCGCGGGGGAGGACACGAAGGTTTTCGAGTACGCTGACTATCGCGCAGTCAACCAGGTGATGGAACCTTTCGCCGTGACTCTCTTCGAGGGCGGAGAACGATACGACATCGATATCGAAGAGGTCGTTCATAATCGAACGCTCGACCGTTCGCTCTTTGACTTTCCGCGCTCATCGGATGAACCGCTGCCGGATATTCCTTCTCTTCTCGCTCGCGTGATCGAGAATCAGAAACGTCTCGACTTGCTGCGCGAGAAATACGCTTACACCGAGACCATCACGTCGCGCGAGTTTGATAAACGCGGAGCCTTGAAGAACAGGGAGAGCGAGACTTACGAAATCACTTTTTATCGCGGCCACCATATCCGTCGGCTGATTAATAAAAACGGTCATCCGATTTCAGACGAGGATTTGGCTAAAGAAGATCGCCGCATCGAGAAAATAATCAAAGACCTCGAAGGAGGCAAACAGGTAGAAGACCCCTACAAGAACCGGCGGCTCAAGGTCGCAGACCTTCTGCGCACTTCACGTTTTATAAACCCTCGGCGCGAGCGATTTCGGCAACGGGACGTGATCGTTTGCGATTTCGAGCGGGATCCCGGTTACGAGCCGACCAAAGGCGATAATCCGATTTTGGGAAAGATCGCCGGTTCGATCTGGATTGACTCGGACGATCTTCAGTTGGCCCGCGTCGCGGTCCATCTGGTTGAATCCTTCAAGGCCGGCGGCGGGGTGTTTTTTGCCATGAAGCCCGGAGCACGGTTCATCATCGAGCAGGCCCGGTTCAATAACGAAATCTGGCTGCCGTCCCATAGCGAGATCAATTATGCGGGGCGCGCTGTTCTGTTCGTAGGCGTCAATGTCAATCAGACCATCGAGTATGGCGATTATCATTATTTCGATGTCAAGTCTGAAGAGAAACTCAAGCCCCCGACCCCGGACAAAAAACCGGCGAAGCTTTGATAATTGGACCTGGCGGTGCTGATAGTAAATAATCTGATTTGATGCTCCTGATGAAACGAATCCTGATACTGTTTATCCTGCTTGCCTCTGGCGCGCCGGTACGGGCGCAATATCCGGGAGCCGAACCCCTGTCTGTCTGGGAGAAATCCAGACAGATGCAGCGCGATTATGTCGAGCACTTGAAAGAAAAGCTGGCTTCAGACCCTGAGAATCTCGCTCTGAAAATGGATTTGGGGCGCGCTTATCACTGGCTGGCCCTCGAACGCGAAGAGGTTGCCCTCGTGGAAGGGGAGAAGCTTTTTGCGAAGATCGTAGAACAAGACCCTCGGAATGCTGTGGCGCTGGCCTATCACTCATCTTTTCTCGGCCTGAAGATCGGCTATGGTCTCGTCCCTCAAGAAGAGATAAGCGGGGTCGGGATGCGAGCTTTCGGGCAGATGGACAGAGCCGTCGGGCTTGCGCCTGATTCTATAGAGGTGCGGCAAGTGCGCGGCTATGCCAGTTTCAATGCGCCATCGGTGGCCGGCCGCGACCGTGTCGCCATAGAGGATTTCACTCACGTCATCCGGTTGCTTGAGCAGAGGCCCGATACCGAGGGTGGTCCCGGCTCGTGGCGGCGCGGTGAGATATATCTGGTGCTCGGCGACGCCTATCGTAAGATCGAGGATTCAGCCAACGCGCGGGCGAGTTGGGAGCGCGCCGCAGAGCTTCTGTCCGGCACCTCGTTGAGGCTTGTGGCCGAAGATCGTCTGCGCAGTCAGGGGCAGGAGGATGAGTCCGCCGCAATAAATGCCCGTGTGCTGACCGCTTTGTTCGGGTTTTTAATCGGCGCGATTATTTTCGCTATCCTGACAGCCCTGATTCTTCGCGACCTCTTACGTCTGCACAAGCGTCGTGGCGGAATGGTCGCGTCTTTGTTTGTATCGATGGGGGCGATGTTTTGGAACGCGATGAATCTCGTGCCGGCCGTCAATAATATAATCGGCGACGGTCAAACCGCAGCAGCCTGGCAATTCATTGATTGGAACCGGAACGCGCTCTATCTGATACTATCGCTCTCGCCCATACCTTTCGGTCTCATGATCGCTTACCGTTTTTACAAAGCGACTTTCATGGACATAGTGCTCAAGCGCGGCGCGGCGCTTATGGCCGTATTCGCACTGTCGATGGTCTACGCGCGGCTTGTGGAATACCATACAGTGATGACGACTCTGCGGATATCGGTCGGAACATTGCGCACGATCTTTTTTGCGGGGATGTGGCTGTGGATATATCTGCTCTATCCTCCTTTGCGTGATCGCATATACGCGCTTGTAGACCGCTATGTGTTCAAGCGCCGCGATTATTCGCGCTTGCTCGATTGGTTCAACGACCGTTTGCGCGCCGTGACCGACGAAGCTTCGCTGATAGCGGTTACGACAGATGGATTGAAAGAAGCATTTGCCGCCGACCGTGTCCGATTCGTCTCAGCCTCAGATGACCTGGCCATAAAAGTTTCAGCGGCGCTGGCGGATAAGAAAGGCGATGTCGTTCTCAGGCAGCGACTCGCCGATGTAGAGTTGGAAGCAGGGCTGGAGAAAGAGGGCGTAGAGTTGATTCTGGCCATCAGGTCCGGTGAAGAGCTTGCCGGGATCATACTTGTGGGCCAGCGCGCTTACGGGCAGGGTTATCTGAGTGAGGAGTTGAGCGTGCTGCGCGCCCTGACGGCGCAAATCGGGAGGACGATGGAAAACCTTCGCCTACACGAAGCGAGGCGAAAGCAGGCGCTCCTCGAAGAGGAAGGCTCAGACAACACCTTCAAGCAAATGACCTTCTATAGGTCACTTGCAATTATCACGCATCACGCATCACGCATCATTTATCCCGTTTCATATAGGCGCGGATGAAGAAGACTCCGGCACCGATTTGCAAATCGGGGTTGTGATCCGGGCCGAATACGGCGACCTGCTCGTAGTTCTCTTCTATCCATTGCATAAGCCTTTGAGAGTAATCGCGCCCGAAAGCTGCGGGACCGAATTCCGGGGTCGCCCTGTTGGTCAGCAGCACGAGGCGCGTGTTCGAGCGTATGAGTTGCTGTATGGTGCGCTCCTCTCCCTCGCGGTCCAGGAAGCCGGGGATAGTAATCTCTTCGCGGAGCGGGTTAGGGCGGTCGGTGAAGAAATTGAGCGAAGTCCCCTCCGGCATCACGGCTACGGGCGAGCCGGGCGGGATTTCGCGGTTGATGAAGTTTATGGCTTCGTTGAACGCGAGACCCAGGTCGGGGCGGGTTATGAGTGTGCCTCGCGCGCTTGTGATGGGATGAGAGTTGTTTTTGCGATAGCGATGCGATAGCACCCCTGCGGTCATCGCTACATCGAAGAGTATCAGACCGATTGCGATGTTGCGGGCGTAACGGCGCGCATGCTCGTTGCGAAATATGCCGGCGAATGAATGGACCCACCAGTAAGTGAAGAGTATGACCGATACGGGTATCAGGTAAGAGCTATAGGCCCCTCCGCTGCGCACCCTTAGCAGCACCCGCGCCAGGCTCGCCAGCGCGTAGACTATCACGACTATCAGCACGATGGTCTCTCTGTTCATCTCACGGCTTTTCACACAGGGGACGGCTGCTCCGATGAGCAGTGCGACCAGCAGTATCGGCATTGTGAGATATGGGCCTTTGTCCCATTGGAGATATGGGGCCAGGAAGATCAATACGGGCAGGGCGATTGAAATAATGAGCGCCCATCGAAGCGGCGAAATACGAACGAGTCCTGCGTCGGTTATCGTTTTTCGCGCTGCTTCGAGGCGCTGTGACGAGCGACCGCGTTCAGTGCGTCTCTTTTTCAGGAGAGCGAGCAGGAGGCTTGCTCCTCCTATGAGGAGGGCGAGCAAGGTCATCCTCAACGCGGAATCGAGTATGAGCGCAAGCGACGGCAGCGTCTGATCGAAGCCCGACATCCGCAAATTATAGTAGACCAGTTCTTCGGGGAGGTTTCCGAAGAAGACGAAGCTCTCACGGGCAAGCGCGTTCCATCCGGCGCGCGCGACTATATATCCGTAGACTGCGACTACGATTGCGACCGCAGGCGATAGAAACATCGCGCACAGAGCGGCCTGGCGTCGGAGATGTCCGTACCCTGCGAGCATTGCGGCCAGTGCCCCGGCGATTATCGCTGCCAGCCCCATCTCCGTCTTTGCCAGCACCGTAAGCCCCGCCATAAAGCCCGCTGCAATCAAATAGTATCTGTCCGGCAGCGAATTCGCTGCCGTCCGTCGTCCGGCAGCGATGAGCGAAGGGTATAACTCTACCTTGCCGTCCGTTGTTGATTGATCGGAAGGTAGAGGCTTGCGACGAGCGACCACGCTCGGGCCGGTCGTCTGAACGAATCTTACGGTTAAAACCAGCGAGGCCAGGCCCAGCGCGCATGCGTGCAGAGCCGAATAGGAATACGGCATGAAGTAGTTGCCCGCTTGTTTGAAGGCGCAGAGCCAGAGGACGCTCAATGTCGCGGCAGCCGCAGGCGTGCGATTCATGAACTGCCGCGCGAGCCAGTAGGTGAGCGCGATAATCACTATAGCTGTTGATATGCCGCTGAGGTAGAGGACATCGAGCGAAGGGCCGAACAGTCGGTAGAGCGCGGAATTCAAATAAGGCGACAGCGGGCCGTAGATGTGGCGCACGTCCGAGTAGAGCATTTCGCCGCGCGCAAGTCGCAGCGGTTGATTCATTTCACGCCCGCAGTCTACGAGCGGGTTGCCCCACCGTTCCCATGAGAAGGCCAGACCAACGATAAACGAGACTGCGATGGTGGCGACCCAGGGCAGGTCGCTTCGGTTTATTCGAGTGGTCACGATGTAGCGCGATTATAAGCTATCATCTCCGATAATTACAAACAGCCTGCGTGATGCTTTCTAAGCAGGGGAGCAGAGGAGCAGGGAAGCAGGGGAGATATAGAGGCAGTGAAGCCAGAACCCAAGCACCCCTGCACCTCCGCACCCCTGCTCCCCTGCTTCCACCACGCATCACTCTCCACGCATCACGCACTTGGATCATTCCGAAGCAGATAGTATCTCGTGCAGCGTACGGCCTTCGTTTCCGCTCGGCGCGCCCAGGCCGAGTATCGTCGCAAGCGTCGGGGCGATATCGGCTATGTCGGCTGAAAAGTTGTATGTGCCGGGGCGGACTGATGGCCCGACGATTATCAAGGGCACATGCGTGTCGTACTCGTAAGGCGAGCCGTGCGTGCTGCCCTCGTCGCGCTCGCCGTATTTGCCCCAGAAATAAAAGGGCCTGGTCACGACGAGAATATCGCCGCTCCGCTCCGGGTGAAACGACTTTTCAAAGAAGCGCGCAAGTTGGCTGGGCGGCAATCGACCTTCGAGCATCTGCGTGTAGGTGAAGTATCCCGCTACGCCGTTGATACTCAGTATAGCTTCTCCGGCTGCGCGCTCGACTCTTGCGCGGTCGAGCTTCTTTTCGGCTATCGCGGCGCGGTTTAAGAATATGCTGGGGTCTTCCAATCCGACCACCCATTTCGCATCGCCGAATTCCGCGTCAAGGGCCTGCTCTACGGCGTCGCCGAGTTGCTTCTTGCGAATGCGTCCGGCATCGATGCCGAGCGAGCGCAGGTATTCGGGCATGGGGGTGGCCCCGTGATCTGCTGTGAATGCGATAAGAACTTCGCCGCTCTTGAACTTGCGACTCAGATAGGCGAAGAAATCGGCGAGTTGACGGTCTGTGCGCGCCATCAAATCCTGGACCTCTTGAGAGTCGGGACCGAAGGAATGCCCGGCTATATCGGTCGCGGTGATGCTTATGCCGAGCAGGTCTGTGTATTGGTCCGCGCCTAATTTCTCTTGCTCGATCACTGTGCGCGCGAATTCAAGTTCATAGTCGGTGCCGAAGGGCGTCGCGGTGAATGCCTCATAAAAGGCGGTCGCGGGCTTGCCGGATTTATCCTTGAGCGTATGAGGAAAAGTGCGGCCCAGTCCTTTGAAATCGGTCTCGGTCGGCACATCGTCGGCAGTCGAGATGGAGTAAGCCGCTTCGGGCAAAGACTTCTCCCATTGTCGCCCGTAGTAGCTGTCAGGCAGCTTGCGCGCATTGAACGCCTTGACCCAATCGGGCAGGTCTTTCATGTAGTAAGTGCTCGAAAGGAAGCCACCCGCTTCTTCGTGGAACCAGTATGCCTTGCCGAGTTTCCCTCCGAGCATGATGGCCGCGCGGTCCTTGAGCGAAACGGCTATGGCTTTGGATTTGAAGTTGTTCGACAGGAGCAACTGATCGCTCAGGTTGTTGCCTATGAAGTTGCGCGGCGACACATCGTCGCCAGCCGATGTCTCAAGGCCGATGAGTTTCGCATCCGCGTCGTAGAACATCGCCTCGCTTTGGCCGCTTTTGTAGTTGTACCACTTGTTGGCTATTATGCCGTTCGTATGGCCGTAAGAGCCGCTGAGAATGAGAGCGTGCCCCGGCCCCGTGTATGTCGTTGCATAAGTGTAATGCGCGTTGGTGAGATTTGCGCCGTGGCGCTGTAGCCATTTGAAGCCGCCTTCGCCGAAGAAGGGCGCAAAGCGCGTCAGGTATTCGGCGCGAAACTGATCCATAACGACGACCACGACGAGCTTCGGCCGCGCGTTATTGTTTGCCGATTGTGAAGGCCGGACATTCCGATTCGCCTGATACGCCAGGCCCACTGACAGAATGACCAGCGCGAGAGCAAGGGCGCAGAGCGCCTGGAATGTTTTTTTCATGGAGACCTCCTATCAAGCAGGTTGCCGGGTTTTCAAATTTCAAACGCCATCATTAAACCACGAATGCCTGCGAATTTATAGCTATAAATATCTTTTGAATGTCGGCAGACTTTCAATCTGCAAACAGGTTTCTGAGCGTAAAAAAAAGATTGGCGGGCCGCTCGGCAAGCCTCCGCATGAACCAGGGATACCAGTAATCGCCGTAGGCCACGAATACTATCGAGCGGTATCCCTCGCGGGCCAATCGTTGTTGCTCTGCGCGCTGAATGCCGAACAGCATCTGAAATTCGAAATCCTCCTTGCCGAGTCCTGACGTTTCGGCGAATCGGATTGTGCGGGCTATCAGTTCGCGGTCGTGCGTGGCGATGGCTGCACGCACGCCTGCCTTTCGCGCTTCATCGCCGAGGAGCTTGCACGCGAGGGCGAAGAAGTTTTCGTCAACGTCTCTCTTGCGGGGAAACGCGAAACCAGGAGGCTCTCGGTAAGCGCCTTTAACGAGGCGAATGGCCGCGCCCGCAGGTATCAATCCGGCGAGGTCGTCCGCAGTCCGGTAAAGGTATGCCTGCAAGCATACGCCGACGTTAGGATGAGCGAGGCGAGCGCGGCGAAACAATTCGAGCGTCCGGTCGACGTAGTCGCTCGATTCCATGTCTATCCAGACCGTGCTTTCGGGACCGGCCCTTTCGATGAGCTTCTGAAGGTTCTCGTAACAGAGTTCCGCGCTGAGGTCGAGGCCCAGGTGCGTCAGCTTGATCGAGATTTCGGTTTCAAGTTCTCGCGCGGAGATCGCATCGAGAGCTTCAAGATAGCGGGCGGTGACCTGATTGGCTTCCTCGCGGTCGCTTATATTTTCGCCGAGATAAGTCAGCACCGCTCCGAGTCCCTGCTCGCGCAACGCGCCGATGGCCGCGAGCGCGTCTTCAAGCTCTTCGCCGGGCATGAAACGCGAGACCGTCCGCCTGACGAAACGGTATTTCGGCGCTCGTTCGCGCAGCCATCGGTTTTGTGAGGCCGCCAGAAGCAGGCTTCGCACGGGGTTCATTTTAAATCAACCATCAAGCAGGTTTTTTAAGAACAGCGATTATAACAGACGGGAGCCTACAGCGCAGATGATCTGAAAATCGAACGAATGATAATCTCTGCGCCGCGATTCAAAGGTTACTCTGGCATTTTTCGATTCGGTAATATATGGTCTAATCATACAGCCTCCCATTGAGAGAAACCGAGCAGGGAAAGCCCCCTCTGATAATGGGCGCTGCCGCAGCGACGGCTTCCCTTACGGGCTTAACCACCGCAGGTCGTATCCTTCGGTGGAAGGCGATGATTCAGATATTCGTACTCACGAATAAGTCCGGTGGCCGATATTAGACGACATGGTATTGGAATTAAACCTGAGTAAGACAGTGGCCAGAATAGCCACGGTCGCGGCGGCGCTCGTGGCGTGTGTTCTGCTGGGCTTTATAATAATCTCCGACTTCGTCACCGGCACACTGACCGATAGACGGTTCACGATGGACCGCAATGTGCTCGCGTCCGGGACCGTCTACTTTCCAAACTCGGCCCGACTCCATGCCCGGCTCGCGCGTGCTGAGATGCTTGAGAGTGCGCGCGATCTCGATTTGGCCGAAACTCACGCAGCGCGAGCGGTGTACCTGTCGCCTCACGACTACAACTCGCGGTTGCTGCTGGCGTCGGTTCTGGAAATGAAAGGGGACCGCGCGGCTGCCGAAGAGTCTCTCAGAGAGGCGCTTGCGCTTGCGCCGAACAACAGAAAAGCGCACTGGCAACTGGCGAATCTGCTTTTGAGGCAGGGCAGGCTCAATGAGTCGCTCGAAGAGTTTCACGTAGCTACCCGATCCGACCGCTCGCTTCTGCCCGCGACGCTCGACCTCTTATGGCGCGCGTCGAACGGCGATGTCGGAACCGTGAAGACAATAGCAGGCAATCAATCGCAAGCTAAATTCTTGCTGATTCAATTTCTCGTCAAGCAATCGCGCGCTAAAGAGGCGGCAGAAGTATTCACCACCCTCGACCGCGACGAGCGGCTGGCCTCTGCGGAGAGCGCCACGTTCCTGAATTCTCTGGTCGCCGGCAATCACCTGGAACTAGCGCGAGAAATATGGAGCGATGTGATGGGCAGCGATTCCGCACTCGTGAGGAAAAAAGTCTTCCTTTTGTGGAACGGCGGCTTCGAGAGCGACATTTTGAAAGGCTTCACGCAGTTCGACTGGGAGATAGAGCAAAGCAAGTATGCTCGCGTCCTCATAGACACAGGCACTGCGCGCACAGGCTCTCGCTCGCTCAGAATAGATTTCGCAGGTCAAAACACGACCGTGCTCGATGGCGAGGTCAAGCAAAGGATTCTGGTCCGCGCAGGCCGTCGCTACAGGCTCGAATGCTACGTGAAGACGCAGGGACTGACGACGCCCGAAGGCCCGCGCGTCGTCATCTCGGATGGCTCGTCGAAATGGATCGCCGCTTCTTCTGCTGTAGCTTCGGGGTCGAGCGACTGGCAGCATCTGACAGTCGATTTCGTCGCGCCGCCCGGAAGCGAAGGGAACACTTTGGCCCTCTACGTGTCGATCAAGCGGAAGCCCGAATTCAGTTACGACGATCCGACAAGGGGCACTATATGGTTCGACGATTTCAAAATCATCGAGCCGTGATCCGCCATCAGCTATCAGTCTTCAGCCATCGTTTATAGCATTGATGGCCTGAAGCTGACGGCTGACGGCTGAAAGCTGAAAGCTGACATGAGCGCATTTTTGGATAAAGCGATTGCGTGCGGGATGCTGCTTACGGTAGTGATGACGGCGCTTGCGTTCGGCGCGGTCGAGGCATGGTCGAAGGCGATCTTCGAGCTTGTCGTGATGGGGCTGATTTTGTTGTGGGCTATCAAGGCCGCAGTCGACAAAAAGCTTCGCGTCCGTGTACCCGAAGCCGCCTTGCCCATAGCGGCATTCGTGATTTTGGGCCTCGTGCAAAGCGTATCGCTCGGCGGCGGTGATGCGCCTGTCTCAAGCCTCTCGATGGATGTCGAGGCCACCCGCCGGGCGGTGGTGGTGCTCTTTTTTCTCTTCGCTTCGTTCATAATCACTGCGAACTTTTTTGCGACCCGCGAGCGTCTGCGACTGCTCGTACATTTCCTGGCCGTTTACGGGGCGCTGTTTGCGGTCTTCGCTCTCGTGCAGCACTTTACATGGGACGGACGTTTCTATTGGGTGAGACCGACCGTGTGGACTACGACCTTCGGCCCGTTTGCGAATCACAATCATTTTGCCGGTTACATGGAGATGCTCGTGCCTTTGCCTGTCGCGCTCATCATCTCGCGGGGCGTGCAAAAAGATGTCTGGCCGCTTTACGGATTCGCTGCTGCCATCATGGGAGTGTCGGTCGCGGTATCTTTATCGCGAGGAGGCATGGCCAGTATGGTCGCGGGCCTGCTCTTTATAGCTGTGGTATGGCCCCGATTGCACAGAAGGAAGGAAAGAAGAGGGCTGCCGGGTGAAGCGGGAAAGAGAGCGACCCTTCGCTCCGGGACAGGTTCGTCGCCTGTCGTTATGAGAATCGGAGCGGTGGCCGTCGTCGCCGTTGCGATCACTGTCGGCGTATTATGGGTGGGGACCGAAGGTGTAATCAATCGCGTTGCGCAGACGGTTGATGAAGCGAAAGAGATCGGTGCCGAGTCGCACTATTGGGGGCGCGAATGGATATGGAGAGACACGTTGTCTATGATAGCCGCCAACCCTATTCTAGGCGTAGGGCTGGGGGCTTACGAAACTGTCTATCCCAAATATAGTCAGGGCGATGGATCGCTTGTCATCAATTACGCGCACAACGATTATTTACAGGCGCTCGCGGATGGCGGCATCATCGGGGGGCTGATCGCGTTATGGTTCATCGTCGCGGTTTTTCGCTCGGTCGCTCGCGGTTTGAAATCCGAAGATCCGTTTATGGCGGGGCTTGCGCTGGGCGGAGGGGCTGGAATTTTTTCGATGCTCGTTCACAGCCTGTTCGATTTCAATCTGCAAATACCATCGAATGCTTTGCTGTTTTTGTTTCTTTCGGCAGTAGTCTCTTCGATAGGCGCGGCCGGAGAGGGGATGCGGAGAGTGGAATATGCGGAGACGCCGGGATACGGCCACTGACCACCGGCCGGAGAATTCTCATCAGGGGAAACGACTTTATGAAAAGCCCGCTTGCGGATAGAAGGATTTGTGTAACGGGAGGAGCGGAGTTTCTTGGCCGCAGCGTGGTGGCGCGTCTTGAGGAGCGCGGATGCAGCCGCGTCTTCGTCGCACGCCAAAGTGATTACGACCTTACCCGATGGGAAGACGTTGAGCGTATGTATGGCGATGCAAGGCCGCAAGTGGTCGTTCATCTGGCGGCCGTGACGGGCGGCATCCTTGCCAATCTCGAAAGTCCGGGCCGCTTCTTTTATGAGAACCTTATAATGGGCGCGCAGATCATGGAGGGCGCGCGGCTTCATTCGGTGGAAAAGTTCATTCACACAGGAGCGGCTTGCTCATATCCGAAACATACGCCTGCGCCTTTTAAAGAGCAGGATATTTGGAACGGCTATCCCGAAGAGACGAGCGCCTCTTACGGCATCGCTAAAAGGGCGCTTCTCGTTCAGGGCCAGGCATACCGCGATCAGTACGGTCTCAATGCCGTTTATTTGCTGCTTGCAAACCTCTATGGGCCGGGCGATAAATTCGACCCGAACTATTCATCCGTGATCCCCGCGTTGATCAAAAAGTGCGTCGATGCCGTCGAAAGAGGCGATGGCGCTATCGAAGTTTGGGGGACCGGCAACACTATGCGCGAGTTCCTTTATGTAGATGATGCGGCCGAGGGCATAGTTCTGGCCGCAGAAAACTATTCGAGCCGGGAGCCTGTCAATCTCGGTTCGGGGCGCGAGATCAGCATTAAAGAACTTGTCTATGTGATCGCAAGGGAGACGGGCTTCACAGGTCAGATCGTGTGGGACGCAACGAAGCCCGACGGCCCGCCTCGCCGCTCGCTCGATCTCACTCGCGCGGCGCAATCGCTCGGCTTTCGGGCTGAGACCGATTTCAGCGACGGACTGCGACGAACCATAGAATGGTACAGGTCCACGCGTGGCCAGGAACCCCAGGCGAAGGAAGAATGAATTTATGCTCCTCTTCGAGGCGGTGAAACCCGGAGGCATGGATGCCTTGTCCTTCACGTTTCGCGCTTCAATTTAACTCTATTGAATTCTTGAATTACTATTGACTTTCTGTGCCCCATTTCATATTCTGGGGATGTCTCTGTCAAAGATTGTGTATATAGGGATGCTTCCCGCGAAACGTCAGTAGGGAGGAAACATGAAGGTCTCGAAATTATGTCTCAAGGGCTTGATCAGTTTCGGATTGGCAATAACGATTGCCTCTGCTTTTTCATTAAGCTCTTTTGCCCTGAATGAACCGGTTGAGAAGCCCGAAGTCCTGATGATCATCCAGGATAGCGGCACGCTGACAATCCAGGGCGAAGCGACTATAAACGGCAACCCGGTGCAGACGGGCGCTACAGTGCTGACCGGCAGTCAGGTGGCTACGGGGACCGGCAGCAAAGCGACTATAGACCTCGGACCGCTTGGCCGCATCGTACTCGGGGCGAACACGACCGTCTTTCTGACTTTCGCTCCCGGCATGGTGCATGTGAAAACGCAATGCGCGCGCTCTGAAATCGAAGTCATAAGCGGTCGGGTCGAGATCAAATCCCCCGAGACGGAGACGCTTGGCCAGGGGCAGGATAAAACATATAGCGGCTCAGTCGAAGCCATGACAAGCGGCGGCACGGATTTCGAGATCACCTGTGAAGATGTGCCGCCCGCAGGCGGCGCTTACATTGGGCCGGGCTGGCAGGGATGGCTCTCGCTGGTCGGAGTGGGAGCTGGAATCACCACCGGGATATTGGTCGGCGATGAAGAAGGCGCAGCCAGTGGTTCCGGGGATCCGAACGCAAGTATGGACCTGCCGTAGATATTCGGGCTGCCGTTAGCTAAAAATTCATTTGTCACCAAAGCCCCGGCGGCCTTTAGGAGTCGGGGCTTTGTGATTGCTGTCGGAGAAAAATGCTGGGAGGGTCTTTAGCTGCCATGCTTTGTCCCGAGTGTGGGAGCAGCATTCATAGGTCTCATGCTCGCGGCTTCAAGGAGAATCTGGTTCGAGCGATCACCTCCTATAGAGCTTACCGTTGCCGCGAGTGTGGCTGGCGTGGCTGGATGGCCAGGAACCGCAGTGCTGTTCGAACTGCGGCCTGGAAAAATCTCCTGCACACCGTTATAGGATTCCTGGCGACCCTCCTTATTCTAATCGTCGCCC
This sequence comes from Blastocatellia bacterium, assembly GCA_022615215.1. GTDB lineage: Bacteria > Acidobacteriota > Blastocatellia > UBA7656 > UBA7656 > JAKEHD01. The sequence goes on along the minus strand of JAKEHD010000007.1, from coordinate 21,222 downwards.
TCTATTTGATCGGGCTGTAGACCGGACAATCGGACGAAAATCCCCCACACTTTTTTGTCTTTCCGGCGCATCAACTTATGTCTTGCTTAGAGGGTCTGTATTTGTCACAATGTTGAACTGTAATGATCGGTTGTTTCGAGGTTGGATTTCTTCCTGCGTTGACCTGTCGGGTCGCGTAATGCTGAGGAGTCGAGGTTGAGAATCGCGGTAAAAATCGCACTTATTATGCTGCTGTTAGCGACTGCGTTCGCGGTGCGCGCGCAATCGCCCGTCACTGCCATTACGCTCAGTCCCGATCAAATCGGACAGGTGAAGGCGGCGCAGGGAATCTCGACCAGAATATCGTTTCCCGAAAAAGTGAAAGAGGTCATCTGCGGCGACCTCTACGATGCGGCCAGCGGCAAAGGGAGTTTCGTCATTCAGTACAGCGATAACGATGTCTTCCTGAAGCCCATCGTGTCGAAGGGGATGAGCAATATGTTCGTCAAGACCGGTGATGGCGACCTTGTGTATAACTTCGACCTGGAGATCGTCCCCACCGCGCAGGCGCATCGCGTCGTCAATGTGACTCTCGGCGTAAGGGCGAGGACCGTGACTCCAACTCACGGAGAGGAAAATGGCACGAACGTGAACGTCGCCGAACTCGAACAGCGGGCGCGCGAGGAAGCCGACGAAATAGTCCGCAATGCGCGCCAGCAAGCCGACCGGATAATCAAGCAGGCCGAGACCAAGTCCGCCGATGCAGACCGCGAGGCCGAGCAGCAACGCCAGCAGGATGTGGAGCGGCGCTTCACTCAGGGGTTGATGCTGGGGATCCGGGAAAGCAAGGTCAAAACCCTCCGCGCGGAGGCGAACAGAGTAGTCATCGCGCTCGACTCGAAGGCGTTGACCTTCGAGGAAAAGGCTTATTTGCGCTACACGATTCAAAACGGCAGCACAGAGGCTTTTACCTTCGGTTCGATCTCCCTCGAAGCGGTCGCCGCAGAAGGGGGCCGGCCCATCCCTGTAGAGATACTCCAGAGCAAGGCTGAAAACAGGCTGGAGCCGGGCGAGTCTCTGACAGGAGTCGTTGCCTTTAACCCTAAGCCCCTTATGTCGAAAGAAAAGATCACGCTCTTTGTTCGCGGACCGGAAGACGCCGAAATCATGCGCGTGAGCATTCAATAGGCTTTAGGTTTAATGTTTAAAAAGTTTTTAGCGCCGCTGATTTTACTGGCCGCTCCCTTATGGGCGCAGGCTCAGGAGAAGCCCCTTTCGCCGCCCAAACAATCGCCTGTGCCGCTTACGGTCGCCGACCAGGAACGCGCGCGCGCTGAAGAATTGTCCAGGAAAAAAGTCGAAGGGAAAAAAGTCGAAGAGAAGAAGGCAACGCCTTCGATCAAGATACCGGCGAGACTCGTCGGCCGGCACATTTCATCGGGGAACGCGGCACTCGATGCTCTCGTGCATGAAGCGGCCGCTCGAAACGGGCTGGACCCGTGTTTGATAATTTCGGTGATGAGAGCCGAATCGGGGTTCAATCGTAGCGCCGTGTCGCCCAAGGGTGCGTCCGGGTTGATGCAACTGATGCCTGCGACCGCCGTCAGGTTCGGCGTCAAAAACATATTCGACGTTAATGAAAATGTGATGGGCGGAGCGAAGTATTTGCGCTGGCTGCTCGACCGCTTTCGAGGCGATGTGCGGCTCGCGCTGGCAGGCTACAACGCGGGCGAGGGCGCGGTCGAATTTTACGGCCATCGAATCCCGCCTTTTCTGGAGACGCAAAATTACGTGCGAACTATCTATGCGCGCTACAGCGGTATTCACGCGGATTCGACGCCCGAACCTGTTGTTGCGGCAGCCGCGCCGCTTCCCACGGTAAAAGAAAAGATCCCCACCTACAACCAGATAATCATATTCACGTCTTCGAGCGGCGACGGTCCCTCTATAAAGGTCAAGCAGTGACGGGGCTGTCAAAGAATCCTTTCTTATGGCGCGATCATTTGACGGCCCTGGGTTCGAAGGGCCGGATGAGACAAGCTTTGCTTTTTTGATCTGAAGAGGAGAGCGATTAATGGAAAGTCTAAGCGTCCTTGTGACGGGCGGGGCCGGGTTCATAGGCTCCTACCTTGTGGATGCTCTTTTGGAGCGGGGACACCGCGTTCGAGTTCTGGATAAGCTGGTTTCGCAGGTACACGGTGACAGGTCGCCTCGATACCTGAACACGGAAGCCGAGTTCATTCACGGAGACGTATCCGACGCCGAGGCATTAGGCCGCGCCTTGGAAGGCGTCGAGGTGGTCTATCATCAGGCAGCCGAGGTAGGCGTGGGCCAGTCGATGTATGAGATTGAACGCTACGTGCGCGCGAATACTCTCGGAACGGCGATACTGCTTGAGGCAATGGCCTCGCGGCGCGACCATGTGCGCAAGCTCGTCGTGGCGTCTTCGATGTCGATTTACGGAGAGGGCGCGTACTCCTGCCCTTCTTGCGGAAGCGTTTTTCCGCAGCTTCGCCCCGAAGCGCAACTCCTGGACCGTCGCTGGGAAGTAGCCTGTCCGCGTTGTCGGAAGAAAGAAATCTTTTCGCCTCTCACTCCGGTTGCGACCAGCGAAGACAAGCCCCTGTTTCCCACGTCTGTTTATGCCGTCACCAAGCAGGATCAGGAACAACTCTGCCTCATAGTCGGACAGGCTTACTCCATTCCGACGGTGGCCCTTCGTTACTTCAACGTCTACGGGCCGCGTCAGGCATTATCGAATCCCTACACGGGAGTCTGCGCGATATTCTCTTCGCGCTTGCTCAACGATCAGAGACCTATAATCTTTGAAGACGGAGAGCAGACAAGGGACTTCGTTCACGTGAGCGATATAGTGCGGGCGAACCTGCTCGCGCTTGAGACGGACGCAGCCGACTATAAGGCCGTCAATATAGGCACGGGCGTCGCTACCTCCGTTCTACAAATAGCGCGGCTGCTGGCCGAAGGGCTGGGCAAAGAGCTTGAACCGGAACTTGTGAGCAAATATCGCCAGGGGGACATTCGCCATTGCGTGGCCGATATCGCGCGTGCGCGCGCGCTGCTCGGATACGAGCCGAAGGTGACGCTTGAGCGGGGGATACCGGAATTGCTGGACTGGGTGAGCCGACAAACGGCGGCCGACCGCGTGACGGAAGCGACGAAAGAACTTGAGGCCCATCGCCTCGTCAGGTGACGAGCCTTTGCTTGCCGGGCGATATTGGTATAGCATTTATCGCCTGTGAGGGCATTCATTTTCGCAATCACAGCGATAATCTATATCGAAGGGAAAAGGTGAGTGGACATTTGCATTATCGGGACGGGGTACGTCGGGCTGGTCACGGGGGCGAGCCTGGCTTATCTGGGCAACACCGTCCATTGCGTCGACATAGACGCAGAGAAGATAGAGAAATTAAAGGTCGGCGAATCTCCCATTTACGAACCCGGCATAGATGAATTGATCGAAAGCGGGTTGAAGGCAGGTCGACTGTCTTTTACGACTGACTTGGATGAAGCGATGCTCTCGTCGGAAATCGTCTTCATCGCCGTCGGCACCCCACAGCTTGCCGATGGCAGCCCCGACCTCAGCCAGGTCAAGGCCGCCGCTCAAGGCATAGGCCGCGCGATACTCGTGAGCCGCGACTACAGGCGTTTGAGGATCATAATAAACAAATCGACCGTGCCCGTAGGCAGCGGCAACTGGGTCGAGATGCTTGCGCGCGAGCAGATACGCAGCCTCATCGCTTCATCTGCTCTTGCAACCGAAGAGAAGGGCGATGAGAATTCAAGGCAGGTGCTCGCTTCTGAGGAAAAGAGTCTTCCTTTTGTGGAAGAGATTTCGGCTGGAGTTTCAGTGGTCAGCAACCCTGAGTTCTTGAGGGAAGGGACGGCCATCAGAGACACTTTCTATCCCGATAGGATCGTCATAGGCGCAAATGACGAGCGCGCGCTCAAGGTTCTGGAACGACTCTACAGGCCGCTGTTAGACCAGAACTTCGACCCCCCCGAAAGCATCAATCCGCGCCCGTCGTCTCTCGAATCGGTTCCTCTTGTGACGACGGATTTAACAAGCGCCGAGATGATAAAGTACGCAGCGAACGCTTTCCTGGCCATGAAGATCAGCTTTGCAAACGAGATCGCAAACATAAGCGAGCAGACAGGGGCCGACATAATGCGGGTGATGGAAGGCATAGGCCTCGACAGCCGCATAGGAAACAGCTTTCTGAGCGCGGGAGTGGGCTGGGGCGGAAGCTGTTTCGGCAAAGACATATCGGCCCTTATACAGATAGCGCGCGAATACAGCTACCGACCGGAATTGCTTGAGGCCGTCAGTGCGGTCAATCAGCGGCAGCGTTACCTGCCCGTTCAAAAACTTCAAGGGGCGCTGAAGATCATCAAGGGCAGGACCATAGGATTGCTCGGACTGGCCTTCAAACCCAATACGGACGATGTGAGGGACGCGCCAAGTTTCAACATCGCCTCTGAGTTGCTGAAGATGGGAGCGCGGGTGAAGGTGTTCGACCCTATAGCGATGGATTCCTTCCGGTCTCAGCACCCCGACCTCGACCTTATATACGCGCAGGGAGTGGAATATCTGGCTGCCGATTGTGACGCTCTCGTAGTCGTCACCGAATGGGATGAGTTTCGCAAGCTGGATCTGAAAGCGTTGTTCGCCTTGATGCCCGGTTCCGTCCTGGTCGATGGCCGCAACATATTCGACCCCAAAGCGGCTCACGAAGCTGGATTTAATTATATAGGTGTTGGAAGATGAGCCGTCAGCCCTCACAGTGTTTTATGGCTGAAGACTGAGGGCTGATAGCTGAAGGCTGAAGGCTGATAGCTGCCTACATCACTCTATACTGACCCAACTCGGCCGATTTGAAATCGCTCGATTCGGAGGTCGCGGATTTCCGCTTGCGTTTGTTGTTATACATAGCGCGGTCTGCGGCCAGCAACAATTCATCCAGCGTGTAGCCGTCCGTGCCAAAGCAGGCCCATCCGACGCTGAGGCCGATATAGATGTTGGCCCCGCCAAAGCCGAAATCATGATTGTCTATAGTCTTCTGTATGCGCTCCACAAGCTCTTGCACTTCGTCGGGACCGACTTGCAATATAGCGACGAATTCATCACCGGCGTATCTGCCTATGAAATCTGAAGAGCGCACCTGTGTGAGCAGTAGGCGGGCCATCTCTCTCAGCAGGTGGTCGCCTGCCTGATGGCCGAGTCGGTCGTTTACGGCTTTGAAGCCGTCCATGTCCATCATCACGACAGAAAACTTGTCACGATGACGGCGGGCACGGTCGGCTTCTTCCTCGAAGCGGTGCCTGAGCGCCCGTGCGTTTTGCAGCCCCGTAAGCATATCTGTCAGAGCGCTGGTTTCGGTCTTTTCATGATGTACGGCATTCGCTATCGCATCGGAAGCCAGTTTCGCCACCGCTTCCACAAGTCTCAAGTGGTCCGAATCGTAAGAACTGAGTTCCGCCGAATAGAGCGCCAGAGCGCCCAGCACCTCTCCGTCTCTTGTGAGAGGCACGACCGTCGCGGTTCGGTAAGGCTCGGCTATGTCGGCTTTCATAGCGTCGAAGTCCAGCAGTGGGTCACAGTTGTGCATCGAGTGGCAATTGGCCGCCACCCAGCCGGTTATGCCGGCTCCCGAAGCCATCTTCCGTCCCTTGAATTGCTCGATGTTGCGCCCCGCAACGTGCGCCGCTTCCACCTCGGCCGAGTCGGGTTTCACAAGGTAGAGTACGCAGGTGGTGTAGCTGACTATATCTTGCAGCCTCGAAGAGAAGACTGCGAACGTATCGCGCAAATCGAGGCTCGTCCCTATGGTCTGGGCGATGTCGTAAAGCGTTATGACCTCGCGGTGCGCGCTGCGTATGCGCTCGAATACGACGGGTCCGTTTCCCATCTTTTCGCTTTTGACAAGCCCCTTCTCTCTGGGCATTTCGGGCGCTTGAAGCCTCACTCTCTGGCGGCGTATCTCTACTTCGAACTCTTCGAGATGGTCGAGGAATGTGGCGATCACCGTCGGATCGAATATCGTTCCGCTCCCGGTCTTGAGCACCTGTATGCCTTCTTCGCGCGTCATGGCCTTGCGATACTGCCGGTCTTCGCGCACCGCATCGAAGCAGTCGGATACAGTGAGTATCCTTGCGGTGATCGGTATCTGATCGCCGCGCAGTCCGTCGGGATAGCCTTTACCGTCCCATCTTTCATGGTGATGGCGCACGACCGGGACTACAGGGTAAGGGAAGCCCACGCGTTCGAGTATCTCGGCCCCTACTATGGTATGCACCTTCATCTTGTCGAACTCAGCAGGAGTGAGGGGACCGGGCTTGTTGAGAATGTAATCGGGCACAGCGAGTTTGCCTATATCGTGCAGGAGCGCTCCGGCCTTCAAGGCTTCTATTTCCGGTTCGGAGAGACCGAAGAGTCTCGCAAGCCCTGTAGCATAAATCTGCACGCGATGCACATGATCGTGTGTGACTTCGTCCTTGGCGTCTATGGCTATTGCAAGGGCTTCGATAGTCCGCAGGTGCAGGTCGGCCATCTGTTCGGCGTGATGAGCGGATGCCTCGACCTTGTCGAGGTATATCTTGTAGGTGAAGTAAGTGATCGTCAGAATCGGGACCGATATGATGAAGGCGTAGAAGGATATGACCGATATGAGCTTGACTATCAGGCAGGCTGCGGCAGCGCCGGCAAAATAGGAGATCGAGGTCCACAAGAAAGATTCTTTCCAGGTTTTGCGCAGGCTCCGTTTGCGCCTGAGCGCCATTACTACGCTGACTATGCCGGAGTTCAAGATGTACTGAATCAAGGCCAGTGTCGCAGCCGCTATAGCCAGACTGCCCAACTCCGAAGACGAGCCTATCGTGTCGCCATAGATGAGCCGCATGAGCGTGCTTGAGAAGAAGACCGACATGCTCATGACGGCCATGTTGAAAGGCATGACGCTGCGCTTGTTTTTGTATTGAAGTGAACATACAGCGGCATCGAATCCGGCCAGCACCACTGAAGGGTAAGTCCCATAGAGCAAGACCGATATGAAAAGGAAGGTGTCGGATATGGTGACGTAGCTGGATGTCTTGGGAATGCCTATATCTATGCGTGACACCAGCAGAATGGTTACAAGACCCAATAATATCCATTCCGGATTCAACGGACCCGCGGCCACTGCGATTGTGGAATAAGCGAATAAGGACAGACCGATGACGGATACGAGTAGAATGAATATTTTTGTCGCTAAACGGTCTCCTTTAACTAAAGCCTGCGTCATGACGTATGGTCCCTGCTATCCGATCTGTAAATTCCGGAAAGATATCGGTCCCGGTAGAAATAGCAATATGCGTTCCAGGTATCTTGATAAATGATAAAGCCTTCATTGTCAGGCACATAACGGGATTTAACCTTATATTTGCCCTGCGGCTGCCGGGTCAGATTTCGTCAAATTGACTGAGTTGTTTCGGTCAAAATGCCGCAACCCCGCCGTCAGCCATCAGCCGTCAGCTATCAGCTATCAGCTATCAGCATTAATAGCTGAACACTGACCGCCAACCACTGACCACCACTGACGGCTGATTATTTGACCGGAACCGGGCAAGCCGTTAAATTATCATAAGTATGAGAAACGAATCGCCTCCTCCGAGCGATCATAACAACAGCCTGAGCGTGAAGGGTCCGGACAGGCACGCCGGGTTTTTCGATTATGCGGGTGTGGCGATAGACTCTTTGCGCGCGAACAAATTGCGTTCGTTTCTGACGCTGCTCGGCATAATCATAGGCATAGCCTCGATCATCGCAGTCATTTCGATCATACAGGGGCTGGACATATACTGGAAACAGAAGGTCTCGAACTTCGGGCCGAACGCTTTCGTCGTCACGCAGTTTCCCATAATCACTGACATAGACAAATTCTTCGAGATGTTGCGCCGCAATCCGGAAATTCGCGTCGGAGACGCCGAAGCCATCCGCCGCTATTGTACTGCGTGTGAAGAGGTGGGCGTCGAGACGCACAAAGAAGTGACCCTGCGCTACGGGAGGCAAACCGTCGAGCAGGTCGATATGTCGGGTATGACGCCGAACATAATAGACATAGAGCCTTATGATGTGGAAGCGGGGCGCAACATAGTCGACTGGGAAAACGATCACTCGCGGTTCGTCATATTCATCGGCTGGGGGATCGCCGATAAACTCTTTCCGGGGACCGACCCCATGGGCAAAAGCGTGAAGATCGAAGAACATTCCTTCACGGTCATCGGAGTGGCTGAAAAGCGCGGCTCCGTATTCGGGATGTCGCGCGACAACTTCGCAAAGATACCGCTTTCGACCTTTCAAAGAATCTACGGCTCGCGCCGCAGCGTCAACATCTCTATCAAGGCGCGTCCCGGACAGATGCAACAGGCGCAGGATCAGGCCAGGCTCGTCTTGCGCACTCGCCACCAGTTGGGCTTTCACGAAGAGGACGATTTCGGATTGATAACATCCGAGGGGGTCAACGATTTGTTCGACAACCTGACCCGCATAATATTTTCGGTGTCGCTGTTCGTCGTGGGCATATCACTCGTGGTAGGCGGCATAGTGATAATGAACATAATGCTCGTGTCTGTCGTCGAGCGCACCAAAGAGATAGGGATACGCAAAGCCGTAGGCGCGCGGCAGCAGGATGTTATCAATCAATTCCTCGTTGAATCGGTGGTCTTATGCTGCGCGGGGGGAGTGGGCGGCGTGGCTGTAGCTTACGCCATCTCATGGCTGATCGCGAGCTTCACCCCTCTGCCGTCCGCCTTTCCTGTGTGGGCACCTCTGCTGGCTTTCGGGTTGTCGACTGTGATCGGAGTATTCTTCGGCATATACCCGGCCCGCCGCGCGGGCCGCCTCGACCCCATCGAGGCCCTGAGAGCGGAGTGAGAAATCGTCAGCGGGCAGAAAGCCGCAGGCAGTGTTGATAATCTCGCTTTGACCTCTTAGCTGTGCAGCGTCACAAATGAACGCCGCATACAGGGCATAGTGAATCGTCGCGCCGACCCGATAACACGGCGATGTGCGCACCTTCAACTTCGCCCTTACGTCCCGCGAGTTGAATCGAAGAATGAGAGCATGCCCGCCCCGATCTGCTCAATAACTGGGGAAAGCATATTCCTTGTACATGTCGGCGCGCTCTTTTTCTTCTTCGACGCTCATCGTTATGCAGTCGCGCATCGAAACCATTCCCAGAAAGGTTCCCTCCGCATCTTCGACTATCAGGTGATAGACGCCTTTTTCATGCATGACTTGCATGGCCGCACTGCATTCGGCATCGGACGTTATCTTGATCAGGTTCTGGCTTGCAATGGCCTGGACTTTCACATCCGACGGGCGATAATTTTCAGCCGCGACCTTGTCGGATATGTCGCTTTGCGACACCACGCCGACGACTTTGCCCGTCAGGTTGTATACTCCGGCAGCCCTTATGCCTCGCTCTTTGAGATAGCGCGCGGCTTCGGCCACCGTCGCCTGATTCGAGATGCTGTAGATATGCTTTCTGTCCTTGATAATGTCGTGTACCCTTTTTGACATAATAGCCTCCGGCCGGGTTTATATCTCCAGCGCACTCACTCGCTAACTGTGGTTGAGGCAATAATAGCAGAGACTGACATTCCTGTCGAATCGTTGACAATAGCATTTCCCGGCTTCTCGCGCGCCATGCCATGCGCTTCGCTGTTGTGATAAACTCGGCGGCTCGCCGAAGCGAGCGATCATTTATGGGAGGAGAAAAATGGACAGACTGCTTGAGGGAAAGACTGCCATCATCACGGGGTCAGGGCGCGGCATCGGGCGCGCTGCGGCCCTATCGTTCGCCCTTCACGGGGCGCGAGTCGTTGCGAGCGACATAGACCCGGAGCCTGCGCAAGAGGTTGTGAATGAGATCCGCGCGGCGGGCGGGGAGGCCGTAAGCGTTCCGGGCGATGTAACCGATCCGCCATTCCCTGACTTGATAGTCAGCGCCGCTCTCGAAGCGTTCGGGCGTCTGGACATAATCGTCAACAACGCGGGCTACACCTGGGACGCTGTTATTCACAAGATGACCGATGAACAGTGGGAAGCCATATTGGCCGTGCATCTCACCGCACCCTTCCGTGTCATACGCGCCGCCGCGCCCTATTTGCGCGAAACGGCCAAACAGGAGAAATCCGAGCGGGGCCGCGCCGAGGCCCGCAAGATCATCAACATCAGTTCGACTTCGGGAACGCGCGGCAATGCGGGCCAGGCCAACTACTCGTCAGGCAAGGCGGGAGTCATAGGTTTGACAAAAACGCTTGCAAAGGAATGGGGGCGATTCAACGTACAGGTGAATGCGGTTGCCTTCGGCCGCATCGACACCCGTCTGACCCAGGCAAAGGAGAAAGGCGAAACCATACATCGCGCCGACGCCGAAATAGCTCTGGGAATTCCCGCTGAACGATTGGAACTGACGACTCCGATGATCCCTTTAGGCCGCGCAGGGACGACCGAGGAAGCAGCGGGCGCGATTCTGTTTTTCGCCTCTCCGCTTTCGGATTACGTTTCGGGGCAGGTGCTCGAAGTCGCAGGAGGACTTTGAGGAAAGCAGGGGAGCAGGGGGGCAAGGGAGCAGGGGAGAGGAGAAGCACCCCCGCACCCCCGCACCCCTGCATCTTCACGGTCTGACGACCGGCGGCGAGACAGTTATGGGTCTTGGCTCATCTGACTTTGTCGCCACGACCGCAACGGTCGCCCCGGCTGCCGCTGCCGCTGCAATAATGGCTATCGTCGTGGCAGAGAGTCCACCCGCCGCCGCCGCCGAGATGCCGATGCTTCCTGTCCATGAGGCGTTCGTCCCAGATACGGTCGCCGTCATGGAACTCGAACCCGCGCCCGGTCCCGCCGTGAAACTCGTGGTCGCTATTCCCTGCGCGTTTGTGGTCACAGTGACGCTGCTTGCCGCCGCCGCTCCCGACCCGAACGAGCCGGCTCCCGGATTTCCGAGCAAGAAGATGACGGGTATATCCGGCACAGGGTTATCGTTTTCGTCCGTGACGCGCATCTGTATCTGCCGGGTTTCGCGCGCGCGCACGCTGATGTTGGCCCCTAGCCCCACGGGGCGGATTATGTACTTGCGCTGCTGATCCTGTTGCTCGACGACTTCGCCTTCGGTCTTGTCGAGCAGGACTTCGCCTTCTCGAATCCTCAGCCGAAACTCTGCCCCGCGAGAAGCTGTGAATACAGACCCGCGGGCTTCCGCGTATGCGCCTGCCCCATCGTTCAATCTTACGGCTATGTCTCCTGCGACTAGCTGCGCTATCAAAACCTTGCCGCTCGCTTCTTCGTTGCGCACGGCCGCGAATCGCGCCATCGCGCCGCCCGCGAGCGTCACCTCTCCTATGGAATCGAATCGTATACGCGCGCTGGCCGCTTTCGCCTGGACCATCTGCCCGCCCCATATAGATCGCTCGCCGTAGATAGCTCGCCCATCTACGACCACCTCGCCGAATGACGCCACTTTTCCTATCGGGCCTTCCATAGCAGTTGCATGGAGTTTGATGGGCCGGTCATCCTTCGCATCGCCGGCCAGCGCCGCTTCAGGTATAAGGCTTGCGATCAGGGCGAATGTGATGCTCAAACTGGTGGCAAGCATTTTAAATCTCATCATCGTTGCTTCTCCTTTCAACCACAGGTGAATGCAGCCACAGAATTACACAGAAGCACACAGATCATAGAAGGCTTTTTTATGATTTCCCGGAACCATATTAAAGAGGCGCTGTTATATTGTGCGCCTACTGCCTTCGCCATCTGTTTAATTGCCTTTCTTCACGGAAAGTATAAGGGAATCCATCCGTGTGTTTCTGTGTGTTTCTGTGGCTAATCATTATCGAAACCGGCGTCTCAATCTTACCTGGCGCAATAACACCTTGACGCTCGTGCCTTCTCTTAAAGACAGTCCGATGGCCGCGCTGCCGGCCTGAGCGAGGGAGACCGAGGCGGTTGCGCTCGTCGCAGGGTCAGAGACCGCCACCCTTATGCCCGCAATTTCAGGATGATCGTTGGCCCCTCCGAACCTCTGCTCGACCGTGAAACTCTGCCCGGTTAAAAGATTGGCCTGCGAAAGCGGCGTCGCCAGATCTACCTCGAAAGCCTGCACCACCTGGCCATTGCCGTTCAGCAATTCATACCTGGCGAGATTTACATCAAGGTCCGGGTCATATACCGAATAGGTCAGGATGAATTCATCTCCCGACCTTGTGAAAGTCACCACCGGCGCATTTCGGGGATTATCGGGATCTATCAGATTCACTCTGCCTGCCAACTGCCCTGTGATATTGGCCCCGACCGTTCCTCCGCCATTGACACGGAAGTCTACCCTTGAGGTAAGCGAATCAGGCAACACCTCGATGGCCGCAAGGCCCGTTGTGCGGCCCGCGACGGCAGGGAAGACGGGAAGGAATCGCAGACAAAAATCGACCTCTTCGCCTGTCCCTATCGTGATGACGGTCGTTTCATCGATGGGGGTCTCCGACCCATTCGGGTTGACGATGCTGAGGGCGAACCGTATGCCTTCTTCGGGGTCCGATATCCGCCCGCTCGTGACCACGTTGCCCGTCCGCCGTATCCCGTCCAACGTCAGGACGACCTGTGCGAATCCGACGTTCGCTATCTGGAAGAGTTCGCAATTGGATTTGTTCGGTTTAGGCTTGCGGCGCGGGCGGACAGGCGCTTGATCGCCGAACTGAATCGCAGGCGCGCCGTCCTCTATGCGGACCTCTACTGCCGAGGAACCGCCCGTCACAGTAACTGTGAATCCGCAGACGGCAGCATTTCCCGCTGCGTCGGTGGCCGTGCAGGTGACGTTGGTGACGCCTACAGGGAAACTCGACCCCGAAGGCGGAACACAGGCCACCGTGATGCCGGGCATATTATCTGCAACGACCGGAGGAGGGAAATTCACTATGGTCGCATTCTGTCCGGCAGGGGCAGAAGCCATGACGTTGGCCGGGCAGGTTATGGTGGGGGCCTGCGAATCGTTGACCGTTATGGTGAACGTGCATGTGGCAGTATTTCCCGCTCCGTCCCTCGCCGTGCAGGTGACGACCGATACGCCCAGCGGAAAAGTCGAACCCGAAGGCGGCAGACACACAGCTACCGGAGCGATGGGGCAATTATCCGTCACATTTGCCGGAACGTAGTTCACCACGGCCGATTGCTGATCGCGCGCGGCCGATGTGGTGATGTTGCCGAAACAACTGATCGTCGGTGCTATGTTGTCGGTGACCGTGACGTTGAACGAGCAGAACGGTTCGTTATCAACGATGCAATCGACTCGTGTAGTACCTATGGGGAAGAAAGATCCCGAAGCGGGAATGCAAGCGACCGGTGGGCACATTCCGATAATTGTGGGAGCCGGATAATTGACCACAGCGCCGCACTGTCCGGGGTCCGCGCCCGATGTCTGATTGGGCGGACAGGTGATTGTGCAAGTGAGCGCGCCTACTATTACACAGTTGGAAAACTCTGATGTATTGCCGTTAGGATCTGTCGCAGTGGCCGTTATGAAATCCCCCGATTGAGCCGCGGACTGGAACATGGCGTTGAAGTTCACGTTGCCGCCGTCCGTAGTCACCATAGTCGAGGCGATAGGCATCCGCCCTTCTCCATTGCCCGATGGGTCGCAGGCCATGTTGAGAAAGAACTCCACTCTGAAGGTGGTGCTGGCCGTGCTGTTGAGGGTTCCTTGAACAACCGTGTCGACCCCGTTGGTTGTGGCCGATAAGAGCACGGGGAAGTTCTGCAGATTGTTGGGGCCTGCGTCTCCATCGCCCGCGTCGTTGGGAGTCACTCCGTCGCCGCCAAGATCGATTCCCAAATTTGTGTTGTCGAAGATGAGATTGCTCAAGATACTGTTTCCAACAGTTCCCATGCCTACGACCGTAACCCCGATGTTATTAAAGGCTATGACATTTCCCTCGTCGGGCATCGTTCCGCCTATGGTATTGTTGGTCGGGGAACCTTCTACGGAACCTTCTATAAGGACGCCGGACAGCGTATTGCCCAAATTCCCGATGCCATTAGTATCAGTGCCGATAGTATTACCTTGTACCAGGTTGTTCGCGCCATCACCAAAGATCCCGACGCCGTTTCCACCATTGCCCGATATGAGGTTACGCGATCCTGGTGCGGTGCCGCCTATGAGGTTGTTCGGCGATTCTACATCGACGCCGTTGCCCGAATTGCCGAGAGCCAGCATCCCCGTAACGTCTGTGCCTATGAAGTTGCCTTGAACGACATTGCCCGACCCCGCAGGGGCAATACGGATGCCACTTTCATTGTTTCCCGATATGATGTTGCGAGCGCCCGGAGCGGTGCCGCCTATGGTGTTAATGTTAGCGCCGCTAATGGTCACACCGGCGAAATTGTTTCCAATGTCGGCCGTGCCGTTTACGTCCGTGCCGATGAAGTTGCCTTGTACAAGGTTATTAGTCGTTGCCGATCCCTCTAATCGCACGCCTTCAAAGGTGTTGCCGGATATGAGATTGCCCGCATCGGGAGCCGTGCCTCCGATAGTATTGGCAAAAGCATTCATCAGCAACACGCCTCCCTCTGTGTTTGCAATTGCATTGGTGCCGGAAGGGTCCGTGCCGATGAAGTTGGCTTGCACCAGATTTCCCGACGCGGAGGTTCCTGTTATCGCAACACCGCGGACGCCGTTGCCCGATATGATGTTGCCCCCGCTGCCAGGCCCTCCTATATTGATGGCTGTCGAGCTGCCTGTCCCGCCTATGATATTGCCGGATGAGCCGTCAATGAATACTCCGCTTTGAGTGTTGGGTACAGCAAACATGCCCGCCGCGTCGAGGCCTATAATATTGCCCACCACGGAGTTCATTCCCGCACTGATGCCGCTGATTGAGACCCCATGTGTTCCGTTGCCTGAGATGACGGTGATTAAGGGCGGGCAAATCCCTCCGACCGTGTTGCCGGACGAATCCCTTATGTCAACGCCGGACTCCGTGTTGGGCACGGCCATTATTCCTGCCAGGTCTGTGCCTATGAAACAGAGTTCGACGCGGTTGCCGCCGTTGGCTAAGATTTGAATGCCGTTCCCCATAAAGTTATTAATCACCAATCCCCTGATGACCGTCGCTCCGCCAATAACGCTCAACCCGGCGGGGACCGTTCCCGCGTTAGCCCCTGTCAGCGGAACTACGGGAAGTCCCATAAACCCTGGCTGCGTTGTGCCGTCTATAGTCACCGCCTCCTCGATATTCGGCAGCGCAGACATCGGAACGATATTCGCTCCGCCTGCGACATTAAAGTTGATCTCGTCCGGGCCGGGATTCATGTTGGCATCGAAGATAGCTTGCCTGAAAGACCCAGCGCCCATGTCATTATTGTTGTTGACGGTGAAGGTTATCGCCGGAACCGTCATCATCGCGGCGGGCGCGCTATGGCCGCTTCTGAGAATTACAAGATCGCCGAGCGCATCCTTGTTCAACCTCATCTGCAAGACGGCCGCAGGCTCGCCATCAACGTCGAGCGATACCATCTGACTGTCGGCTGCCTGTGGTTCGTTGTCGGTTGCAGTCTGTTTTTTCGTCGCCCTGGTGATCAGATGCAGTTGGCGAGAGCCGGGGTCAAGGGCTACAATCGTGTCTGCCGGAAGGCTCGACACTCGCGCGCATATCAGTCGAGTCATCTGCCTTTGACCGCCTTTGACCAGAACCTCTTTTTTCCACTTTTCTATCGAAACCCCTCCCTTACGGTTGGGGTACTGATTCTTTCCCGCGCTCAACAACTGCACCTTTCCGTCTTCTGTCAGCAGAGCGATGTCGGCCCGACGGTCTCCGCTGAAATCCCCTATGGCAAGCGACAGGAGCCTGTCTGGAAATCGCCGTCGGGTGACGACGGCCCGCGCGACTTCGCTTTGTCTCGTCTCGTCGAGCGAAAGTCGCCGATCCCGACCCTTTATGACCACAAGTTCTTTCCCTGCCGCCACCGCGAGGTCCGAAAGAAAATCGTCATTCAATTGCCCTATTACCATGTCGGCGGCTCGATCGGGCAGGTCTATGGATTCGGGGCTGCCGCTCATCGCCCCGCCAGGGCCTTCGAATATGAGCGCCTTCGGTCCCTCGGCAGTCACGACCCCGACCGCAACATCGGTCAGGCCGTCGGCCCGATTGATGTCGCCCGTCACGAGCGCAGTCACCGCTCCGGGCAAATCGATTCTTTGGGCCGCGCCGAAGCCTCCGTGCCCGTCTCCCGCAAGCAGGTAGAGCGCATTGCTTCCGCGCGAGGCCGTCACTATATCCTTATGACCATCGGCATCGAAATCTCCCGTGCCGAGAAAATCGGCGGCTTCCGGAATCTCGAAAACGCGCGCCTCACTGAGGAAAGGCGAATCAGTGAACTCGCCTGCGGCCTTGCGCCGCTCGGCTTCCGGGCTGTTGGGATAAACCGAATCCGGGTTGCCGCGATGCAAGGTCAATACGCCTCCGCTCGGAGCGGCATAAGCGCTTATAAGGTCTGCCGAGCCGCCTTCATCGAAATCGGCCGAGGCAATCGAGAGCGGCTTTGATTGCTCCGGTTCGAATACACGGAGGAGTTCTGTGGACGCTCTATAGCGGGTCTCTATGCTGTGGCCGTCGCTCAGGTTGATCCAGGGGTTGCCGCGACCGTGTGCATGTACGGCTATCGCACCCTTATCGAAGGATTCGACACTCGTGGTTTTGGGAGCGGCGGCTTTCGAGCCGTTACTTACGGCAGACCCTACAGCCATCGCGCAGGCTATAAGAACCATTACTGAGATGAGCAGCAAGCCGTGAATCTTGTTCATAGGGGTCTCCTAATAATCCGAGTCGACTCAAGTCCAGACCGAGCGCCGCGCGAGAGTGCCTGCTCCGGCTTCGCTCAAAGACGAAAGAGACGCAAATGACGTGCGCCTAAGCATATTCGAACGGCGGCCGGGTTGCAAGGGCGGAATCAACTACAAGCGCCCGAAGTTGTGCAAAGACTCTGGTTCTCGCCCTCGGACTGCAAGGATTTTCTTTCACCTGACGCGATCTTGCGGCGCTCGATTATTGCAATCTTCCCGGCTCGCCCTGTTTTTTCAAGCCTTTGCCGCCCGGCATATTGATTGCTCTTCAATTTCGATGGCAATCAACTTTCAACTTGAAATCGGAGGTGCCTCATGTCACTCCCCATAAGTCCCCGCCTGCCATTGTTGATCGCCCTGGCGCTGGCCGCTGTGGGATTGTCGACGGTCCTACAGCAGGCCGGCGCTGACGAAAAGAGTCTTGCCTTTGACGACTCGCTCGCAGTGGCGCGGCACGCACGCAACATATTCAACCGGCGCTGCTTCGGGTGTCACGGGCAGAACGGCGTGGCCAGAAAGAACATCTTCGTTCTGGACCGCAACCGCCTGATCTCTTCAAAGGTCGTCATCCCCGGAGATGCAAACTCTTTGTTGATCGAAATGGTCGAATCGAACGCGATGCCACTGGGCGGCCCGCCCCTCCCGGAAGAAGAGAAGGTTGCGCTGCGGAGGTGGATTCTCGATGGCGCACCGGAATGGGATCCTCCGGCCGATAAATCGCGGACGAACCCGCTGCCGGGCATAGAGATTCCTTTTCTTGTCCCCGGCCTTTCCGAATTGAATATAATCGCCCTCATTCAAAGAGACCTGATGAAAGCGGACGAACGTGACCGCTCGTATCTTCGCTACTTCAGCATCGCTCACCTCTATAACGCGGGCGCGACCCAAGAGGAGATGGAAAGCCACACTGTAGCGCTGGCCAAACTCATCAACAGTCTTTCCTGGCACCCGGAGATAACGCGGCCTGCGCCGATTGATCCGTCCGGGACGCTCTTTCGCATAGACCTGCGCGACTATAACTGGACCGCCGCCACCTGGGACCGCCTGCTGGCCGCTTATCCTTACGGCTTGCGCGCGCGGGACGCTCGCGTAGTCACCTTTCTTTCGGGCGCGGATCTGCCTTACATTCGAGCCGATTGGTTCGTTGCCAATGCTTCGATGCCGCCCCTCTATCACGACCTGCTGGGCTTGCCCGAAACAATCGGGCAGTTGGAGAGGATGCTGGGCGTAGATACATTTCGCAATCTGAGAGAAGAGAAGAACGTCGCGCGGGCTGGCGTGCGCAACAGTGGGGTCTCGCACAACAACCGCGTCCTCGAACGCCATGTTTCACCTTACGGCGCTTACTGGAAGAGCTACGATTTCAAGAGCAATCTGGGCAATCAGAATATTTTTGACATCCTCCCCGGCCTAAAGACCGGGGATTCCTTTTCAGGAATGTGAGGGTAGCGAAGACTTGTCATCTTCACATCCCTTCACAGATTCACGCTTCTCAGACTCAGGCACCCCCAAGCCTCCACGCGCAACCTCCGTCTGCCCGACGGCGGGCAAGAGTTCTATCCCTCTTGCATAGATTACTTTTGCTGAGTTGTGGTCTCTTTGTAGTTCCAACCCACAGTATGGACATCTATGCCATCTTTCTGACAACCCTTTCGGAACTCTATTTCCACAACCAGAGCATATCTGTGATGTACCATTTGGGTTGACGTTCAATGCTCGCTTACCAGCCCCTTCCGCCTTGTAGACCAGCATCCATAAGAACATCCCCCAACTCGCATCTGCTATGCTTTTTGCCAGACAATGATTTCTCATCATCCCACTAATGTTCAAATCTTCAAAAAATATTATGTCATTCTCTTTTATGATTCGAGTAGAAAGCTTGTGCAGAAAATCCTTTCTTTGATTTGCTATCTTACGATGTATACGGGCAACCTTCTCTTTAGCCTGCTTCCAATGTTTGGAGTATTTCTTTTTCCTCGAAAGTCGTTTCTGTGCATGAGCAAGTTTCTTTTCACTCTTTCTATAAAACCTCGGATTCTCTTCTACCTGACCATCTTGATCTACAAAGAAGTATTCAAGTCCTACATCTATGGCTTTGACACGGCCCGTCGCAGCCTGTGGTTGCGCTTCCGTCTCACAGGTGAAGATTACGAACCAGTCCTTACCCTCTCGTTTGATAGTCACGGTTTTTACAGTTCCGCAGACCTCCCGAGTCATCGCCAACTGCATCGTGCCAAGCTTTGAAAGCCAGAGTTTGTTTCCTTCGAGTTTGAACCCCGATTGCGGATAGGTGAAACTGTGATAGCGGTCCTTGGATTTGAATCTTGGATAACCTGGATTGTCGCCTTCTCTCACTCTGCGAAAGAAAGCTTCAAAAGCAAGCTGAACTCTCTTCAATACGTCTTGCAAGACTTGAGAATGAATATAAACCAAGTCAGGGCGAATCTTTTTGATGTCAGGCAATTGATTTTGCTGGTTCTTATAGGTGATGCAGGTATGGGAGGTGTTGAAAGCAGAGCGCCTTTCTTCAATGGCAGCATTATAAAGCTCTCTACAAGTATCGAGAGTCGCATCAAGCTTTCGCTCAACGGCTTTAGAGGGTTTGATTTTGTATTTGAAAGCCCTCTTCATTATCTAAAAAGTAGCTTATACGGGAGTGTGCTGAATAGCAACTCGCCGGCCGGGTTTCATCGCCCGCCTGAAGACGAGGGACTTCACGCTACGGATAGTTAAAACCTGAAAAGCTCGAAGACGAACTTCGCAAACGTCGTGAGTTTCAGGAAATGGAACTGTTGATCGTTAGAGACTCCGCGAAGGCCGACATTCGAATCCAGATCGACCGCCCGCCTTTCACCTTCATATATGCTTTTACGCTCACAAACCCTGAGACCAGCCTGCTGCTCACCAAAGGAAAAGTGACCGCATTTGACGGAAACTTCGCCTCCCCTAAGATCGCTAAAGAGATAATGAAACGCCTTCAGGCGGCGCGGCGTGAGAGGTGACTGGAGGCGCTTTTCGAGTGCTTGTCTGAGGACTGCCATACTCTTTTCCCTATTCTCTCAACTCATCACCCCCCGCGCTCCGCGCCTCACCCTCCGCTACTCTTTGCTTTTGGCAATTCCACCCAGAATCGGCTTCCTTCACTGAGAGCGGATTCAATCCCGACCTGGCCTCCCATGCGTTCGACTCCCTTCTTGACGATAGCAAGGCCGATTCCTGTGCCGTGATAAGTTTCCGCTCCATGAAGGCGTTCGAAAACGCGGAAGATACGTTCATGATATTCCGGCGAAATGCCTATACCGTTATCCTCTACCCAGAGTCGGGCGAATGCGCCACGGTCCTCGGCCCGCACCCGCACAAAGGGCCGCACCCCCGGCTCCACGAATTTGACCGCATTGTAAATCAGGTTGCTCACCACCTGAGTGAGAATGGCCGGATGGCCTGCAACTTCGGGCAACGGTCCTTCCACGATTATCTGCCCATCTTTTTCTTCCATTTGCGACAGAACCTCTTTCACCGTCGCGTAGAGACTGACGGGCTGAGGCCGGAGTTCGGCGCGAACCACGCGACTGTAGGCCAGCAGATCCTGGATGAGGTTGTCCATCTGCTGTGAGGCATTGGCGATACGGCGGGCGAAATCGCGGCCTGTTTCATCGAGCCGGTTCGTGTAGTCTTCGAGCAAGGCTATGGTCAGCCCCTTCATTGCGCGCAAGGGGGCGCGCAGATCGTGCGAAACCGAATAGGCGAAGGCTTCCATCTCGTCCTTGGATTCCCGTAACGCCGAAGTGGTCGCTTCAAGGTCGCGGTGGGTCGCCTGTAGGTCTTCCAGAAGATTGACCATAGTCGCGTTCAATCGCTCGACTTCGGCCAGCCGTTCCTGAAGTTCGATAGTGCGCTCGGCCACGCGCTGCTCCAGTTCTTCGGCGTGGCGCTGGGTCTGCTCATAGAGGCGGGCGTTTTCAATGGCGACGGCCGCCTGGCCGGCCATCGCCTCTGCCAGAACGACCTGTTTTTCCGTGAAGGGTTCGAGTTCATACCTGTCTATGGAGTACAACCCGATGACCTGACCTCCAGCCACGAGCGGCGCGCCTATCCAACTCAAAACATGGTCTGAGCCTGCGGGCCGCTCCCATCCTGCGTGTTTCCTCGTATCGGGAATCAAAGTGGCTCGTCGGCTCTGAAGCATCTCTCGAATGATCGGGTTCGTTTCGGCATCAAAAACGAATGAGCGTATCTTTTCGGGGTCGGTCCATTTCTCATATACTGCGCGCGGGATGAAATGACGGTTTTGAGATACCATCGGCTTCCGCCCGCGAAGAAAGAAATCTTTATGTGAGTCTCAGTTTTTGCCTAACAAATG